>JAICUO010000037.1 GCA_025935815.1 Streptosporangiaceae bacterium | reverse complement strand
CCTCGCCCGGCCCCGGCTCGATGTCAGGAACCTCAGTCCACTGGAGGACCTCAGGATTTCCAGGCTTGGTGATGACGACCGCGTGCATGCGTGATCTCCGGGGTTGTGAGGCGGATCTCTCCGGGAAACAGTATGGCAAGGGCAAGGGGTTGCCCTAGGCTCGGTCCGATCGACAAATCGTGTTCAGGCGAACGCGTAAAGTACAAACCGCATGTAAATGGCCTGGGAATGTGCGACCCTGAGTACCCATGCGCTGCCCAACCGCAGGAAGAGGGTTCGCGAGAACGACAGGGGGACCTGTGGCACCGAACGAATTCGACAGCTCCGCTAACGGCCAGCCCGACGAGGCGCACCTCAATCCAACCGCGAATCCGTTCCCCTCCGGGCACCCGCACGGCACCTTCCCCCGGCTCACTCCGCGCGAGTTCCCCGACGATGAGGACGCTGTCCCCGAGCCGGTGCCGGCCATGGAGCCGCTGCCGGCCCATGGCCACGGCTTCCCGCCGCCAACCTACGGCCCGCCCCCCTCCTACAGTGCCCGCGACCCTGCCCCGCAACGAGTCCCGGCTGACTACCCGTCGCCCGGCGCCGGCTCCGGTGGCCAGTACGGGATCACGCGGGCACCGGGGATGGCCCCGCCGCTCCCGTCCACGGCCCGGCTGGTGTCAACGCAGCCTGCTTCGGCCCCGCCCGCCGAGCCCGGATACTTCGCGCCGGGCGCCGCGGGCCCGGAGGGGGCGCCGGCTCCCGCGGGGCTGGAGGGCTTCGGGATGCTGTCCGCGCCGGTCCCCGACGAGCTGGACCTGGCGCCGGAATCCCCGGTCGTCGCCGAGTCGTCGGAGTTGCTGACGGCCGACTGGCTGCTGCACGGCCGGCGGGCGCAGCCCGCGCCAGGCTGGCGGCGCACCGTCTTCCGCGCCACCGGCGGGCTCGTCAAGGTCGGCGAGTCGGCCGCCGACCTGCGGCGGCGCGACCTGGTCAACCGGGTGCGCACCCCAGTCGCTGGCGGGCACCACCGGGTCGCGGTGATGAGCCTCAAGGGAGGCGTTGGCAAGACGACCACCGCCGTCGGGCTCGGCGCCACCCTCGCCTCGCTGCGCGGCGACCGGGTGATCGCCATGGACGCCAACCCCGACCGGGGCACCCTGTCGGACAAGGTGCGGCTGGAGACCTCCTCGACCGTCCGCGACCTGCTGACCTACCGCGCGCGCATCCGGCGCTACGCCGACGTCCGGAACTTCACCTCGCAGGCATCGTCCCGGCTGGAGATCCTCGCCTCCGACCGCGATCCCGGCGTGTCGATCGCGTTCAACGCCGATGACTACATCGAGGTGTCTGGCATCCTGGAGCACCACTACTCGATCGCCATCACCGACTGCGGCACCGGACTGCTGCACTCGGCCATGTACGGCATCCTCGAGTTGACCGACCACATCGTGCTGGTGAGCTCCCCGTCAGTCGACGGCGCCCGCAGCGCGAGCGCCACGCTGGACTGGCTGGAGGCCCACCAGTACACCGACCTGGTGCGCACCGCGGTCGTGGTGCTGTCCACGATCCGGCCCCGATCCCGCTCGACCGTCGACCTGGACCGCCTGGAGGCGCACTTCGCCGCCCGGTGCCGGGACGTCGTGCGGATCCCCTACGACGCCCACCTGGAGGAGGGCGCCGAAGTGGAACTGGACCTGATGTCCAACGCGACCCGGGATGCCTACCTCGCCCTGGCCGGCACCGTGGCCGACGGCTTCGCCGTCCCGCGCCGGTCGCGGTCGCAGTCAACGATCTCGTTGCCGTAAGGTTGGTGCGGACTGTACCGCCGGGCGACCCCCGCTAGGGGTGCCGCGCGGGCGGTTCACGCCAATCGGGAGGGCTCGCCTAGTGGCCGATGGCGGCGGTCTTGAAAACCGCTAGGTTGGGTGACCGACCTCGTGGGTTCGAATCCCACGCCCTCCGCTGTACCTGTGGAAACGGCCGGTGACCAGCGCTGATGCTTGGTCTTGGCAGCCGGTTGGGTGGTCGCCCGTGTGCAGCCATGCGCCACGAGATGTGGCCCTCGGCCGCTGGTCGCGGGATATACGCGGGATGAAGTCGGGCATGTTTCCGCTATGGACCGCGCGAATGGCGCGGGGTAGGTTCGGCAATTGTGGCTAAGCTAGTATTCGTTAACGGGCAGATCGTCACGGTTGACGAGCGGTTCTCGGTGCGGCAGGCGGTGGCGGTCGCGGACGGGAAGATCATCGCCGTCGGGTCCGACGATGCGGCGCTGGCGGCGGCCGGGACGGGCGCCGAGGTTACCGACCTGCGGGGCGCGACGGTTATCCCCGGGCTGATCGACAACCACAACCACTTCGTGCGGGGGGCCGTGCACTGGCCCAGCGAGGTGCGCCTGGACGGCGTCACCACCCGGGAGGAGGTGCTCGGCCGGCTGCGGGAGCGGGCGGCCGGGCTGGCGGACGGCGAGTGGCTGCTCACCCTGGGCGGGTGGCACACCGACCAGTTGCGGGGCGACCGCTCGGATCTGACCCTCGCGGAACTGGACGCCGTGGCGGGGGAGCACCCGGCGTTCATTCAGGTCGGGTACAGCCACGCGTTCGCCAACGGCGCGCTGCTGGACGCGCTGGGCGTGGCGCGGGTGGCGGGCGCGGGGGACGCGGAACCGGTTCCGGGGGTGGTGCGCGACGGCGCGGGGCGCGCTACCGGGCGGATCAACGGCGGGATCGTGTCGCTTAACGCGATCGCCAGGCGCTTCCCGTTGCCGGCGGGCGAGCCGGAAGCGGGCGTCCGCGCCGCCGCCGCGTACTACAACAGCATCGGGCTGACCACCGTGTTCGATCCCGGCGGGGTGGGCGTCGCCGACTCCGCCTACGACCAGGTCGCGGCGGTGGCCAGGAAAGGCGAGCTCACGCTGCGGGTGTTCACCACGCTCGGCGACGCGGCCAATGCGTCGACGCCGGAGCAGTGCCGCCACATCCTGGGCCGGATCCGGAGCAGCCGGCCATTCCAGGGCAACCACTGGTATGACCGGCTGGCCGTCGGTGAGGTCTTTTACGGGCCATTTCACTGGGACCACCCGGGCGTTGCGCCGGATCCTCGGAAGGAGGACGTGGCGGCGGCCGATGAGATCTTGCGGACCGCCGCTGTGGGCGGGTGGCCGGTGCAGGCGCACTCGGTCACCGGCGAAGGGATTGACCTGGTGCTCAGCGCGTACGAGCGGGCCAGCGCCCACCAGCCGGTCCGGGCGTTGCGCTGGTCGATCACGCACGCGGAGGGGATCACCGCCGGGCAGGTCGAGCGGGCGCGGCGGCTGGGCGTCACGCTGCAAATCCGCAGCATGGGCGTCATGGGCGGACAGGAACGGGCCGTGGCGGCGTACGGGGCGGAGGCAGTGCGGGCGATGCCGCCGCTGCGGATGATCGCCGACAGCGGGCTGCCCTGGGGCCTGGGCACCGACGGGACCAAGGCAGCGCAACTCAACCCCTTTGTCACGCTGTGGTGGGCGGTGACCGGCCGCGGGCTGGGCGGGGAGGAGGCGGTGGACCCGGCGCTGACGCTGTCGCGGGAAGAGGCGCTGATCGCGCACACGCGGTCCAATGCGTGGCTGATGTTCCAGGAGGGGTTCATCGGGGCGATCCGGCCGGGACTGCGCGCCGACATGCTCGTGCTGGACCGCGACTACCTGACCGTTCCGGCCGAGGAGATCAAGGACATCCGGCCGGCCGCGACCATCGTGGACGGGGCCCTTGTCTATCGGAGCGCTGTGCATGGGAGCCTGCTCCGTTGATCGGAATCCACCGAATCTGGCCTGGGCGTTTATCGGGACACGGCGTGGCGAGAGCGCCAAGATGCCGGTAAACCGGGTGCCTGGCATTATGATCGCGCCTAGTAGCCATGACGAGCAGGCGACGCGGCCTACCCGGAGGACCGTGAAACTGAGGAGGCGGAGGGGTGGTGAACAGGAAGACGATCATCCTCTTCGTGTGGCTGATCATCGGGGCCGCGGCTGCGGGCCAGCGCGGGTACTTCAACACTGTTAACTTGAGTTGCAGCACGGGCGCGACGATGGCGATATCGATCGTCGCCGGCCCCCTCAACTACCTGGGCGTAGACCCCATGGTCTCCTGCAACTTCCCCCAGCCCTCCACCTAAGCCCGCACTTGTGCGCGACCGGTGCCCAAGTCATGGCTGGCTGACCGTGGCGAACGCCTCCTGCAGCGCGCTGATGCCGGGCTTGATCCGCTCGGTGTAGCGGACAGTTTCCCAGTCTGGCCAGCGGATGGTGCCGGCCTGTACGCCGGGCCCGTCATCATCGGCGATGGTGAGGCCGATGCCGCCAATGGTGACGCTCTTCTCCTTGGATACGCCGAGCGGAATGAGCGCCTGGTGCGAGGACGGGTCGCTGAGGCCGGCCATCGCCCACGGAATCCGGATGTCAAGGTCGGCTCCGCGTAGCTGCCACAGGGCCATGCTGTTGTAGTCGGGCGCGACGGGGTTCCAGTCGCCGTAGCGGAGCAGGCCGACGTTGTAGAACTGCATCGAGGTCGACCGATGGGTCACCGGGAGGGTCCACGGCCGGTCGGTGACCAGTAGGAGGGGCCGCCACCCATCACGCGGGGCTGAGCGGGCGCTGGAAGGGATGGGGGCATAGTCGATCTGATCCGGATCCAGCCTCTCACGCACCCAGGCCTGCCCGGTTCGCCTGGCCAGGTCGAGGACCAGGGCCTGGTCAGCGCGATGGTCGGTGGAGCCAGGGGGCGGCGAGCCGGTGACCGACGAGATGGTGTCCAGGCCGATGGTCACGCCGCGGCGCGGGAGCCTGGCAAAGCTTACGGAGAGATGGATCCAGGACGCGTCCTGCCATGAGGTGACCTTCCGTAGGTCGCTCCCAGCCGTGGCCTGGTAGATAGTGGCGGCCGGGCCGAGCGGGAGCGGGTCGGTGGCGACGACGCCGAAGTACTGCTCGTTGGTGAACTGGTCATGCCACAGCTGGAGCCGGTCCGCGGGATCCTGGTGCGACTGGGTGTTCCAGGTCCGCTTGTACCATTCGTCGGTCCACTCGAAGACCAACCCGCCGGCCATCCCGAGTTGGCTCATCAGCAGCAGCAGCTTGGCATCGATTGCCATGGCCTGCTGCTCGGGGTGACCGCCTTGGCTGCGGCCCAGGGTCCCGTTGTGGGCCGAGCCAAGCGAGGAGGGCACGCCGAACTCGGTGATCATCACCGGCATGGTGCCCTTGAAATGCGCCAGCAGGTCATGAAGGTAGGCGGCGTAGGGGTCCGCGCGGCCGTTGCTGACGTAGCGCTGCAGGCTCGGCTGGTACTGCAAGAAGTCCGGGTAGTAGGGGTAGACGTGGAAGCTGGCGAAGGTACCGCCAGGCCAGTCGCGGGTCGGCAGGACATGGGCCGCGTCGATCCCGACCATGTCCTCTTGCGGGTTGGGCTCGTTGGGGTGGCGGAGCGGGTCAGCGGTCGGCCAGTTCGCGAACGCGACCGGTACGGTCCACCCAGTCGCTGCTATGTCGGTGGCGATGTCGTTCATGCGAGCGGTGATCCAGCGCTCGGCGGGGGAGGCGTCGGCCGTGCTGTGGAAGTACCGCCCGGGTACCGCGGGCGCGTGCGGGTTCTTCCGGTTAGTGGCCGCCGTGGCGAACGGGTCCCATTCCACGCCGATGATCCAGCCCGCCACCCACTGGGAGACATCGGTATTCCACCGGCCGCTGGCGAACCCTGGCCGGGGCGGGCGGGCCAGTGTGCCGTGCACGGCCGCCACCGCGTCGCTTAGCTCTTGCCGGAACGTCGTGGTGGCGGCGGGGTCATACAGGTCCTGATTGCTGAGGTAAAGATCGTTGGGCAGGTAGACGCCCTGGACGAGGTAGATCGGATCAGCCGGGTGCGCGGTGTCATAGGCGGCGAGGGCCTGGTAGAACGCGGGCGGGTGGATCGTATAGGTCCGCACCGCGCGCACGCCGAGCGATCCCATCTCCTCCAGCCAGCGCTGGTAATCGCCGAGCGTGATCGCCAGTTCGCCCGGCTGGTGCCCGGGTGTGGTCGCCCCGAGGTCCATCCCCGGCAGGAAGTGCACGGTGCCGTGCGCGGTGAACAGCGAGTACCCGTCCGGGGCAGCGGTTGCGATCGCCCGCAGCCCGCCAAGCTCGCGGACGCTGGCCGTCCACGACGGGCCGTGGCCGGTGGCAGCCGGTGTGCAGCCGGTGCAGGCCGCGGCGACCGCGCACAGCGCCACGGCGGCCCTGATCCACCGCGCGCGGCGACCCTGAGATTGAAGCGTGTCACTGACCTGCAACATACTTCAGATAGTTACCACGAGTAACGGAGTGTTATTCGTCATCAAATCTAGTAGCCCGCCAACTCCGGCGTGGCTGGCCGGCCCTTGGTAACCCCTTCGGCCGGGCCGACGGGAGCCGCTGGCGGGGTCAGTCGCCGCCGAGCCAGTGGGTCCAGTTGGCGAACGGGTTGAAGCGGCCGCGGTGCACGGTGACCTTGGAGAAGCGCGCGTCGCCGACCAGGCGGATCACCGGGCCGTCGGGGTCGTCGCCGCCCTTGCGGCCGTAGATGGCCCGCTTGGCGAACAGCGCTCCGCCCTCGTCGATGACCTGCGCGCCCTCCGGCACGATGATGACGAGCTTGCCGCAGAACGCGTCGACCTCCAGCGTGATCTCCCGGCCCGGCAGCACCGCGTCGTTCATGTTCACGATCAGCGCGCCGAAATGCGCGGTCAGCCGGGTGTGCCGGCCCGCCACCCACCGCCCGTTGCGGATCACCTTGCTGAACCGGGCGGCGACCTGGGCGCGGCCGGCGGGCGAGACGGCGTCCCCGGACGTGTCCTCGGCCGGCAGGTCGCGGGTCAGCGGGACCAGGTCGCCGAGGGTCTTGGCGGCATAGGCGGCGTCCAGTCGCTCCGCGTGCTCGGCGCTGGTTAGCCGGCCGGCCGCCAGCGCGCTCGCGAGCATGCCCGCGGTGTGGTCCCGGTCAGCGTCGGAGGCGCGCAGCTCAAGTTGCGCCTCGGCAGGGCGAGCGTCAGTCATGCCAGCATGGTAGCGCCTCCGGCACTAATACGCGATATGTCGCGTCCAGGTCATCGGTGCGGGCGCGAGGCGGCCGGGGCCGGCCAGACCTGATTCACCGGCCCCAACGAGACCGTGGCATCAGTTCGTTTCCCCCTTTAGGTCGCGTCAATCCGGTGGACGAATAACCTGAATGTACGGTACTATGTTCTAGTAGCACAATTGAGTTAGCATTCAGGTAGCAATCAATCGCAGAGGAGGAATTATCGTGGGCTCAGCCCCGGCTTCCTCCTTCCCGGCCCGCGATCGTGGGTGCCCGGGGCTGGTGCTTGTGGAGCGGGACTACTTCGACGGGCCCGGCGAGGAGCTGTGGTCAGCGTCGGCGGTGGACCGGGAGCCTGACCCCTGGTGGGACGCGCCCGGCGAGGACTGGCGGGATGGCCGGCCGTGGAGCGCGCCGCATGAGGCTCCCGGCGCCGACTGGCCCGAGGCTGGTACCCGGGGCGCGTTCGAGGCCGGTGGTCCGGCTGAGTTGATGGTCCCTGGCGTGCCGCTGTCCCGGCTGGTCGAGCAGGCGGTGGCCGGTGAGCTACCCGGGATGTCGGACGACGCCGTCGTTGGCGTGGCCGCTGCCGCGCGCAGGCTGCGCAGCCGGGCCGAGTGGCTCGAGCTGAAGGCGACCGAGGAGTTCGCCCGCCGGCGCTGGGAGTCGGACCCGGCTCCCGTGCGCGATAAGAACGGCCGGTGGCGGTTCAACGGCCGCGACGCTGAGTTCGCCCCCGACGAGCTGGCCTTCCAGCTGACCGAGAGCCCGCTCGCCGCCCAGGACCGGATGGACCTGGCGCTGGCGCTGCGCGACCGGCTGCCCGCGATGGCCGGGCAGCTGGCCGCCGGGAGGATCGACGGATACCGTTGCCAGCTCGTGCACGACGTGACGGCCGGCCTGTCCGCTGAGCATGCCCGCCAGGCGGACGCGCGGCTCGCCCCGGAAGCGCCCGGCTTGCGGTACGACGGCCTGCGGCGGCGGGCGCGCAAGCTAGCCATGATGCTGGACCCGGAGTCCGAGCGGGAGCGCAAGGAGCGGGCGACCCGGAAGAAGGCGCGGGTCGAGGTTTTTCCGGAGAAATCCGGGAACTACGCGCTGGCCGGGCGCGAGCTGCCGGTCGAAGAGGTCCTCGCCTCCAAGGCGCACATCCGGGGCCTGGCCCAGGAACTGCGGGCCAACGGCGTCCTGGGCAGCCTCCGCGAGCTCGAGCTGACGTGCTACCTCGACCTCACGCAGGGCCGCGACCCCCGCGACCGCATCCCCGGCCGAAGCGCGTGCGGTGATCCCGGCGGTGACCGCGCCAGGAGCGACTCCCCGTGGCCGTTCAGCCCGCCGGGAGCCGGCGGGCCAGGTCGGCGCGCCCCGTTCCCGGCGAAGATCAACCTGCTCGTCCCGGTCGGCACCCTGCTGGGCTGGTCCGCCATGCCCGGCGAGGCCGGCCGGGACATGATCGACCCGCGGACCCTGCGCGACCTCGTCCAGGCGGCCTCCCGTCACCCCGTCACCCGATGGTGCGTGACGATCGTCGGTGCCGACCAGACGGCAGCTGCCCACGGCTGCGCGCGCGGCCAGTACCCCTGGGACCCGTCGCCAGGCGAGGCCAGGGCCGACCCAGCGTCATCAGCTACCCAGCTTGATGAGCTTGCGCAACTCCTCGGGCGGCTGAAGATCGGCTTCGCGTCTATCGCCAAAGGCGCGTGCGATCACCGGCACCGCGAGGACAGGTACCGGCCCGGCCGCCAGCTACAGGATCTCGTGCGCGCCCGCAACGCCACCTGCCCCGCACCCGGCTGCGGCGCGTCGTCCTACCACTGCGACCTCGACCACACGAAGGCCTGGCCCGACGGCGACACCGACGAGTGCAACCTCGGTCCGCCGTGCCGTCATCATCACCGCCTCAAGCAAGCCTCCGGCTGGAACCTCGCGCAGCCCCAGCCGGGATCCTTCACGTGGACGACCCCGGCCGGGCGTGCGTACCACGTCGGCCCCACCCGGTACGACGCCTAGGAACGAGACGAGGACGGCGCGGTCCATTCGGCGGCGAGCCACGCCAGGCTGGCCATGTCCCTGGCCTGTGCTTCGCGCTCGGCGTCGAACAACGCCTCGGTCTTGGTGAGAACCAGAGTGTAGGGCCGACCGGTCCGCCGGGTGACGTGAGTGACCGGCAACTCGGCCACATCGATCCGGGAATGAACGTGGTGCCGGTCATCCTTGCGCAGCGGCCACTCAAAGGCGCGTCGGCGCGGGTCGGCCAGGAACGTCGTGAGTGTCGCGCACAGGTCGCAGGCGCATCCGCCGGGCGCAAGCTGGATGGACCAGTCGCTGGCCGCCCGCGGAGCCTGGTCAAGGAGGATCCGGAGCCGCGCCGCGCAGCCTTTAGCGAGGTCAGCGAAGCCGCGGTCACCTCGCAGGTCGTCTGGCAGCGTGCTCGCGCCCCGCAAGGCGGCGAGCAGCAGCGGGATCACCTCATGCGGCTGGATCCGGACGAAGTCAGTGACCTCCTCCACCAGGTGAGTGGCTTCCAGCCGGGCAGCGGCGCGCAGAAGCGCGGTCAGCGGCTCACCGAGCTCACTCAGGGCCTGCTCGCGCCGGCTGGGCGATCGCGACGCGACCTCACCGGTGACCCGGCCGCGTAGCCATTCCCACGTCAGGGCCAGGAGCTGGCGGGCGAGATCGGTCCCCGGCGATCCGGTGGCTCGCAGCGCCTGCGACAACTCGGGCAGGGTCAGCGCCCAGTCGCGTCGTCCGCGTGCGTAATCCCACGACTTGCTGTCGCCGAACCACGTCCGCAACAGCTCCTCCGCCCACTCCCCGCCATAGCGGACGGCCACCGCCCCGAGCGCGGCCGCGTGCTCGGCTCCCAGTGTCTCCACGTGAAAGGGCTCCAGCAGGGCCATCGCCGCCGCAGCGTCGGCCAGCGCGCTGGCGGTTCGCAATGCCTTCGGCAACAGCGCCGATTCCCCGGCCCGGGCGGCGTTCGCCCAGAACGAGCCGAGCGTCCCGGCGGCTACCCGCGCCCCGGCCACGTCACCGGAACGAGCCCGGGCATCCAGCTCATCCAGCGCCCAGGCAGGTGATACCTCGGCCCGGTTCGCGAATGCCCGCTCGCGCGGCCAGATGAGGATTACCCCGCGCTTGTACCATCGGTCCAGCGTGTTGCCCCAGTTGCCCATGTAGCCCTCGTAGCTGGACTGGTAGGGCTGCAGAGCACCGGACGGGGTGCTGGCGCATGCCTCGTGCGACCAGATGGGCAGGGAGGCGTCCTCCGTGCGCTCCCCATCAGAGCCGAGCCAGTGGGTGATCGCCACCTCAGAGTCCACGAGATCGTCGATCACGTACGTACCGGAGCCGCCGTCCTGGCCGGCATCGCCCTCGCCGTCCCAGTCCCGGTACCGGCTGTAGCGTCCCCGCTCGTAGTACGCGTCGGCGTCATAAGCGCTGTGCGTCTCCTTGACGTCGGCCAGCGCCAGCACGACCTCACACCCCGCCTTGCCTGCCGCCGCGCGGAGCCGGTCGCAGCGGCTGGCGTCAGCCCCCTTCAGCCGCGACCACATCAGACTGCGCGGGGTGTACTCATGGTCGAGCAGGTAGGCGAGCCGGCTCGGCGGATCCCCGGCCGGGCCGCCGTAGTAGCGGACCGCGCCAGTGGTGAAGTGCTCGGTCAGGCAGTGCGCCAGTTCCGCGATGACCGCGTCGTCTCCAGTCGCGTGACCGCTGGTATCGCCGCGCAGCAGCAGGTTGTAGGTGACGGTGATCCGGTAGCCGCTCTTCACCGGCAGAACCTCGTGCCGCCGGTCGGCATAGAACGCGACGAGCGTGTGCGCCGTCCTCGATCCCGTATAGGCCAGGCAGTCCTCGCCTTGCCCGACGAGCAGGACGCCCCCGGTGCACGCGGACGGCAGCGTCACGACCAGGGTCCCGATCATCGCGTCGTCCTTCTCGGAGTCCTGGTGCGCGACGAAGAACTGGCCCTTCTCGTAGACGAGCATCGAATGCAGATCGATGTCGACCGCGCACTGCCACGGCAGCCCCAGCCCTTCGCGGATATCACCCAAGACGGCCGCCAGCGCCGCCTCATCCCACTCGACGCGCACGCGGTCCCTGGGAACCTCCCAGGTGTCGCGGACCTCCGGATCGGTGATCGTCGCCTCGCCCTTGCCGAACCGGGCCGGCGCGCCGAGCTTGATGAGCTTCTTAGCCTGCGCGGCCGACACCGGGTACTGGAGCTGTCCGAAACCCTCGACGTCCACCCGGATGTCCCCGACCGGAAGGGCCAGCTCCATGCTGGGCGCCGCCCCGGCCCCGCCTTCCCCGCGCAGCACCTGTGCCAGCCGATCCCGCGCCGCAGTAGCCATGATGAACACCCTCCCGACCCGAATGCCCACAGGGTAGACGAGGCCGCCCAGCCATCGCCCGCAGTTCTGCCCCAGCCGTAACGAAGCCGCGTTCATTGCGTAATGTCCCCGGTTTCCGGGTACGAAAACAGTCGCGATTCACGAGCTGCTGCCGAGTCGGAGCCAATTCGCCCGAACGTAAGCATAGGATCGACTATGCTCGACTAGTGACTAACGCTGCTCTAGCCTCCTTCCCGGATGCGACGCAAACCGACCACAGTTGGCAAGTCGTTGCCCGAATGTCAGCGAGCGCCCCTACGCTGATCCCTAGCCAGGACGGCCAGCCGAGTTGGCCGCTTTGGCCTTGCTGGCCGGGACGGAGAAGGGGCGACGTGGCGAGGCTGACACTGCCGCAGTTGGAGCGGCACTTGTTTGGGGCAGCGGACATCCTGCGCGGGAAGATGGACGCCTCGGATTTCAAGGAATACATCTTCGGGATGCTCTTCCTGAAGCGCTGCTCCGACCAGTTCGACGCCAACCGGGAACGGCTTATCGCAGATCAGGAACGAGCGGGCAAGACCGCTGAGCAGGCCGCCAACCTCGCGGAGATGCCGCACTTCTACACGAAGGGGGCCTTCTACGTTCCAGAGCAGGCCCGCTGGCAGTACATCAGGAACGAGTCCCGGGCCAAGAACGTCGGCGACATGCTCAACAAGGCCTTGGCTGCGCTGGAAGAGGCGAACACTGCGCTCCAGGGCGTAGTGCAGCACATCGACTTCACTCGCAAGGTTGGCCAGACCGCGCTCAAGGACATCAGCCTGCAGAAGCTCATCGACCATTTCGGCCGTTACCGGCTCCGCAACGACGACTTCGAGTTCCCCGACCTGCTCGGCGCGGCGTATGAGTACCTGATCGGTGAGTTCGCCGACTCGGCCGGCAAGAAGGGCGGTGAGTTCTACACGCCGCGCGCCGTCGTCCGAATGATGGTCCGCCTCGTCGAGCCCAAGCCTGGCATGCGGGTCTACGACCCCTGCTCCGGCTCCGGCGGCATGCTCATCTACTCGCGCGAGTACGTCGAGGAGCACGGCGGAGACTTCCGGAACCTCCCGCTCTTCGGCCAGGAGTACAACGGCGGCACCTGGGCGATCTCCAAGATGAACATGATCCTGCATGGCATCACCAATGCCGAGCTGGAGAACGACGACACGCTGACGACACCGAAGCATGTCGAGGGCGGCAGCCTCCTGAAGTTCGACCGGGTTCTCACCAACCCGCCGTTCTCGCAGAACTACGACACCGAGAACATGCTGTTCAAGGACCGGTACCGCTACGGCTGGGCACCGGAGACCGGCAAGAAGGCCGACCTCATGTTCGCCCAGCACATCCTCGCGGTCCTCAAGCCGGACGGTATCGGCGCGACCTCATGCCCCACGGCGTGCTGTTCCGCGGTGGCAAGGAGCGGGACATCCGCAAGGGCATGATCAACGATGACCGCCTGGAGGCGGTGATCGGCCTAGCGTCGAACCTCTTCTACGGCACCGGCATCCCCGCCTGCATCCTGGTGCTGCGCGGTACCGATCCCCGCCGCGCCGACCGCAAGGGCAAGGTCTTGTTCATCAACGCCGACCGTGAGCTCACCGCCGGCCGCGCGCAGAACTACCTAGACCCCCAGCATGTCGAGAAGATCGTCGCGGCGTATCACGAGTACGCCGACATCCCCGGCTTCGCCCGCGTGGTCAATGTCGATGAGCTGGCCGACAACGACTTCAACCTCAACATCCGCCGCTACGTCGACAACACGCCCCCGCCCGAGCCGCAAGACGTCCGTGCCCACCTGCACGGCGGCGTTCCCATAGCGGAGGTTGACGCCCACGCGGCCAGGTTCGCCGCCTACGGCATAGACGTCAGGAGCCTCTTCGCCGAAGCCGAACGCTCCCCGGGTTACCTGGACTTCCCGGTCAACGGCTGGCAGCCCGTGGCCGACGCGATCCCGACGATGACCACAGCGAAGAAGCAGGAGCTGGATGACGCCTTCACCGAATGGTGGGACCGCCACGTCAAGCACATCACCGAGCTTCCTGAGCTTGGCCCCGGTGAGGTGATGAACACCCGGCGCGACCTGCTGACCTCGTTCGTCGCCGCGCTAGAGCCGCTCGGCACCCTGGACAGATACCAGCTAGCCGGCGTGATCGCCAGCTGGTGGGGCGATGTCCAGTACGACATCCGCACCCTCTCCTACCGTGCCTTCTCAGGGGTCGTCCAGGGCTGGCTCACCACGATCGAAGCCGCCTTTGAGACCGACGAAGACGACGCTCGTGACAAACAGCGCCTAGCTGCAGAGAAGCGCCGTGCCAGGGAACACAGCGCTGTGCCGCTCCTGATCCCCGACTACCTGACCGCGCTGGAAGAAGCCGAAGCCCGCAAGGCCGATCTAGACGCTCAGGTGAAGGCTGCGACGGCTAAACCAGACGAAGACGAGGAGGATCCGGAAGATGACGTCTTCGAACAAGGCGTAAGCGCCTTGGAACTGAAGAAGCTCCGCGCCGACCTGGCCGAGGCCAAGCGCGAGATCAAGCACCTGGAGAATGACTTCCTCACTCGCCTCAGGGCAAGAGTAACCAGCCTGGACGCGGACACTGAAGAGCTGCTAGTCCGCCACATCCTAAAGGCCGACCTAACCAAGCGCCTGGAAGCCCAGTTCGCCTCCGGACCCCGCGTCCTGTACAACCGTTACCGGAAATGGGCTACCAAGTACGCAGTACCCCTCCTTGAGCTGGAGTCAAAGCGATCGGCTGCCGAAGCTACCTTTAGTGCCTACCTGAAAGACCTCGGGTATGCGTGACTTCACCGCACCGCTAAGCGCCCTAGTGGAGCCTGTACGCGAGATGGTGTTCACGGGCAAGGACAGATCACTTCCTTACGTGGGCCTTGAGCATCTTAAATCGGATCGCTCCCGAGTCGCATTGACGGGCGTATCGGACGACTCCATCAGCATGAATGTCGCTTTCCGGCCCGTGACATCCTGCTTGGTAAGCTGCGGCCAAATCTGCACAAGAGTGTCATGGTCGATTTTCCGGGATACTGCTCCACGGAGCTGATCGTCCTTCGGCCGAGGCTTACGGTTGATCCTTCGTACGCTGGCTGGATGCTGCGATCCGAGAAGGTATTCGCGGAGGCAGTTCGGACTGCCGAGGGAACCCGGATGCCAAGAACCTCATGGAGCAGGCTGCGTAACTTGGAAATATGGTGCCCTCCACCTGCGGAGCAGCAGCGAATCGCGGAGATCCTCGATGAACTCGATCATGCGATAGAAGCTTGCAACCATGTCCTGGAAAAACTGGGCACAGCTCAGGTAGCGCTTCTCCGTAGTATCCTAATCGACATCCAAGCACCATCTCGTCCGCTGGCGGATCTCCTGTCTGTGAACCCTCGTAACGGGTACTCGCCCAAGGAAGTCGAAGGATGGACCGGCGTCCTAGCGCTCGGGCTCGGGTGTTTGACCGTTAGCGGGTTCTCTCCGCGTCAGTTGAAAAACGTGCCCGCATCCGACGATCGATACTGGGGGGCATGGCTATCAGATGGAGATTTGCTCATGAGCCGGTCCAACACGCTTGAGATGGTCGGCCTCGTAGGGCGGTACAGAGATGTCGGAGTTCCTTGCATCTACCCAGATCTCATGATGAAACTCGTGCCGAACTCGCTGGTGCGACCTGAATTCCTAGAAATATCATTGAGCGACGCTAATGCCCGTCGGCAGATAAAATCCCTCGCTCAGGGTACCTCCGGGAGTATGGTGAAGATCAGTGCCGACACCGCCCGGCGACTTCAAGTTAGAGTCCCTAGCTTGCCTGAGCAGGACCGCATCCTTCGAGCTGCTGCGATGGCGAAATCAGAGATAGCTGCGAAGGGTCATGAGAAGAACAAGCTCGTCCAACTTAAGCGAGGATTGATGGAGGATCTGCTTTCGGGGCGGGTACGGGTTCCCAGATAACTTGGTGAGGCTTGCTCTCTACGTGGCGCAGGTGGCCTGACTTTACTAGGGCCTGGAGGGCGGCCAGGATTACCTCGCGGCTTACGCTGAACTGGACGGCCAGGTACTTGCTGCTTGGCAGGCATTCGCCCGGCTGGTAGTGGTCACCACTTTCGATTCGGGTGCGGAGTTCGCGGGCTATTTGTATGTACTTCGGGGTGCGGTCGGCGTCTAGGTCGTGCCACTGCGGGGCGGGTCGCATGGTTTCGGGGGCGGGGCTTGTTTTCATTGCTCTTACTTTCGTGTCCAGGCTGCGGCGGCGCGGCGGTCGAATTCCTGGTTATACTTGGCAAGCAGTAGCTCTAGGTCGGAATCGTTTTCTGATGAGCGCTCGGCCTGCTCGCGGACGCGGCGGCGTTCGCTCAGTAGCGTGGGGTCGTCCAGGGTGGATAGATCTAGGTGATCACCCATTGCCGGGTCCTCCGATCCGGTGGGCGGAGCATTGATGATTCGTTCTGGGTAGAGCCACGATGGCAGACACCGCGCCCAGTCTCCACAAATCCGAGGGACACAAATGAAGTGTGTCCCTGGCCATGGCGCGTGTCCCCGCTCAATGCCGCGCGAGGCGCTTACCATGGCACCATGGCAGTAACCGCGCGAGCCAAGTTCGCGGAAGAGCTGAAGGCGCACCGCGAGCGAATGGGGCTATTGCAGGGACAGTTTGCCCAGCGGGCAGGGATTTCGCTCTCGCTGCTAAAGAAGGTTGAGCAGGGTAAACGCAGACCGCAGGCCGACTTCGCGGCCTGGTGCGACGAGTTCTTTGGCTGCCCCGGCACGTTCGCCCGCTTCCATGACCTGACGGTTCTGGAGCAGTTCCCTGAGTGGTTCGCGTCTCGGATCAAGTACGAAGAAGCAGCCAGTGTGATCACCGAGTGGGAAATGCGCGGTATCCCTGGACTGCTACAGACCCCTGCCTACGCTCAGACCGTCGTGAGGACGGGTAGGCCCTACGCGCCGGAATCAGAATGGATCCGAGACATCGAGGCCCGGTTGGAGCGACACGAACTCTTTCGTAGGGAAGACCCGCCAAAGCTGTGGGTGATCATCGCGGAAGGGGCACTGCATCAGGTGGTGGGTGGGGCAGCCGTGATGCATGAGCAGGTCGATCACCTTGTGAACATGGCGGACTCTTCCAAGTGTGTGATCCAGGTCCTGCCGTTCTCTGCTGCCGACGCGCCGGGGATTGATGGCCCAGCCAGCCTGTTCGAGTTCCAGAGCAAGCCGCCTGTCGCCTACATTGAAGGCTGGCGAGCCGGCTGGGTGGTCGAAGATCACACCCAGGTGACGGAGATAGCAACCTCCCTTAGCATGATCAAAAGCTGCGCGCTCAGCCCAACTGAGTCGCGGAACCTCTTGATCGAGATCAGGGATGGACTGTGATCCACGAAGCAACCGGCTGGCGAGTGTCGAGTCACACGGGTAGCCAGGGCAACTGCGTCGAGGTCGGCACTGCCCTGACCGATGCCGCCGACATGATCGCCGTTCGTGATACCAAGGACCGCGACGGCGCGGAGCTCCGCGTTTCTGCGGAAACGTGGGGGAGGTTCACCGTCGGCCTTCGTTAGCCTGCTTAGGTCGAGCGGGCCGGGCGGCTGGCTTGGACCTCAAAGACGACCGCTGGTTTCCCGGGAAATTCGCCCTCGGCTAGTTCACCGGCTACGGGAAGCGGAAGCCGAACAGGCCACCGTCGTCGCGGGCATCGGTCAGTCGGACCGGCATCAGGTACCTCGTGGGGTCGAAGCCGTGGCCGGTGGCCTTCTGGAGGTCATCGGAGTTCATGGTGACGATGTACTGGATGCCCTCTTCGGCGGCGACGCGGGCGCCTAGTTGCAGGGCACGGGCAACCTGCCTGGAGTCGACACCGTCAAACAGGTGACTGTCGTGCACGAGGAAGTCTGGGCCGATGCCCGCCCGGTATGCCATGACTGCCATGGTCAGGTCGAAGCAAAAGATGACCATGCTGCCGATGCCCTGGCTGTCATCGCTTTCGATGTGCGGTTCGAACCGCACTCCGCTCTCATTGGCACTGATGACCAGGTATGCCTGCCGATCGTCGCCGTAGAGTGCGCGCGCATACTCCGCGTAGGTCACCGTCGCGGAGGTCACCGTCCGGCTGCGCTCGGCGAGATCGGCGGTCATGCGCTCCTGAAGCTCGACCCGGCGCGCCTTGATCTGCCGGTCGGTCGCCTCTAGAGCTTCTGCTGCCTCGAATCGGCTCCGCAGGACCTGGACGTTCGCCTGATCTCGCGCGAGCACCCCCTGCAGAGACAGGAACGACTCCAAGGCGCCTCCGCTCTTCAGCGTCCGCATGATCTCGGCGCGCCGGGAATCAAGATCCTGCAGGCGAGTGCGGCGTCCTTCCATCCGCTCCCTAGTGGTCCGGATCTCGGATTCTAGGTAGAACCGGCGGTTGCGCACTACCGAGTCGTGGAATTCCTTCACGGCGGTGTAGCTGCGCCGCACGCCACTCGGAAGGTCGATCCCAAGCTCGGTGTATGCCCGCTCGACATACTCGGTGCCTGGCGGCTGCTCGTCAACTACCGCCCCTTCGAGCTGCGTCAGGTTCTGCCGGTCGATGACGTCCGCATCTGTCTCGGCGCGGATCTGGGCGCTGAGCCGGTCGGCCTCCGTCTTGAGCCGCTCATACTCGGGTACGACCTGGAATTCATCAAGCTGGCGCTCCAGGAGCGCGGCTCGCTGTGCGGCGACCGCAACTTGGGACCTGAGCTCGGCGGAGTTGCCGACAATGCGGCCGAGCATGGGGTCCTTGGCGGCCTGCCTGAGCTTGCGGCGCAACTCTTCTTTCTCTGCTATTTCCTTATAGTCGGCGGCGACTCGCCAGTTAAGGCCGAATAGGTAGCACAAGTTTCCGGCCATATCTGGAGCGCTCTGCATGGGCGTGTGCCGCGTGGCCGAGTTAAAGGCGTGCGCCGATGCCCGGCGCATATAGTAAGAAAGCATGGAACGGCCGCTGACGCAGGGGTGATCCCCGGTCAGGCGGAAGAGATCGGCCTCGATTATTGTCTGCCACTCTGAGTTAGTGACAGTACCCTCGGGCGGAACGAGAAGCTGGGCCGCGAAGGAGAGGAACGGACTCAGGTTCACCCGATCTCTCGCGGCGGCGCGGCGAGATACGGTAAGAGGAGTCCTCTCCTCGCCAGAACCGGACAGTGACCAGTCAAGATCAAGGCTGAACGAGTGCCCCTGCAGCTCTGGTTTCATGGGGAGTGACTTCCTGTCGGCGCGTGCGCCAAGTAGGAAATGCAGCAGCTCAACGACGCTGGACTTTCCCGCACCATTCCGGGTATCGGTCTCTGATGATACCTGGGTCCGATCAGCCACCAGGATGTTAAGTCCCGCGCTGAATTCCAAGGTCTTAAAGGTGGGAAGCGAGCTACTTAGCTTGCGTAGCACTGGTTACCTCCCTCGCCAGCAATCCGTCCGCGTAACTGACGGCACCCAACGCATACAGGACATCCAACGCCAATACGAACCACGAGAAAGAGATGTTGTCCGGCCTGCCAGTGCTCTGGCGCCAGTCCCTCAGCGCATGCCAGGCGGCGCTGACAGTCAGAGGCTGATCGAGTTGCCGCAGTATCTGAGCGCCTACCGAGAGCAGGGCCCGGTCGGCCGATATTCCCTTTGTTGGCAGTATCATCGCTCCCCTCCCGGGCTGAGGGCGAAGTCCTCCGGTGGTTCTTCGAATATATCACATGTCTGAAAGAAGTACGAGAGGATAGTGTATGTTGATGTGAGCGTTGTTTGATTCGGCAAACGGTTACCAATAACATAGACCAGCAGTTCCTGGAATATTTCATCGGGCGTCAATCCTAGGACTTGCAATTCCTGGTACCTCTCGCGGAACGCGGTAGCTGTTTCGTCCCGGGTGAGGATGTCTTTGTAGAATTCATAGTAGTCAGATACTTGCTTGACGAACCGTAGTCCATGGATCATGTAGTGGCGGACGTCGGCGCCAAACGCGTTGAACTCAATCTTGCGTTGCGGAATGGTGTGCGGAGCTTGCCATTGCTCGCTCCCGCGGGCGCGATCGAGATGCTCCAGTAGGGGCCTCAATTCGGTCAGCCCGATCCCGTATACCAGTTCCTCTACTTTGATCTCATGCCCGAGCAAGTCCTCGGCCTCGTACTGCTCAAGCCGCATGAGCTCCCGCCAGATGGCGATCTTCCCCATCTGCTCGAAGGTGATCTCCGGATGGCCCTGGCTGGCTTGCGCTATCTCAGTCGCGATCCTCGGGTGGATGCCACGCGGATCATTGTGTACGAAGACGAAGGTTGAGAACTGGCCGGGCCGCTGCCTGAGTGCGCTGGCAAGGTCACCACGGAACTTGCCGGCTATCTCGGAGTCCTTCGGGGACGCCGGTGCATAGCAGGCGTACAACTTGTCGCCCTCGGTGCATAGGCCGTCGGCTCCCTGATCCC
This sequence comes from Streptosporangiaceae bacterium, assembly GCA_025935815.1. Lineage (GTDB taxonomy): Bacteria > Actinomycetota > Actinomycetes > Streptosporangiales > Streptosporangiaceae > Trebonia. The sequence continues at coordinate 1,170 of JAICUO010000037.1, read as the reverse complement.
CGATGTTCCCATGCGTCCGTACGGGGAGGAACGTAGGATGACGATACTGCATCAGCTTCTGGAAGTAGTCCTGGAACGCATTTTCGCGCAGGCCGGCGAACTGGGCTTCGAAAATCACCCGGGCATACAGAAGCTGTTGAGTACGCACTGACCCTCCGGCGGTCCGTGTGGGCGTGGGGGACTGAGTGGAGAGTTCCATGATATGTGCTCCCCCGGGCCGAATGCCGCGAGATCAGGCAAGAACTGGTCGAATGCTGGTCAGCAAAAATGATGCCTCGTTGGCGTGGTGGCAACCGTTTGTCGGCATTGCACTTCCCAAATGAGGAGCTTCTGAAAGCGCACAACGATGAATTTCTCATACTCTGGGTGTCTCGGCGGGACCCTCGAACGAAACTGATGCAACGCTTGCAACTGTGGCCACGCGAAGCTGGAATGTCGGTGCCCACTTGTATCGTGATAGCGCAACGAGTTGCCACGTACGCGGAGCGGTGGAACTGGAGCTATGACGCTTGGACCAGAGTACGAGCAGGTCGAGAGGCCGCTCCTGAAGCAGCTGGCGGACCTGGGGTGGACGCATCTGGAAGGCGCGGTGCCGGGAGTGCCAAAGCCAACCGACCCGGCGAAGTCCGGCCGGGCCAGCTTCAGCGAGGTCTTCCTCGAAGAGCGGCTGAAGGCCCAGCTCCGCATCATCAACCGCGGGCTGGACGGTAAGGCGTGGCTGGACGAGCGCCGTATCGGGCAGGCCGTGGGCGCGCTGACCCGCATCGCCGCGCCAACCCTGCTGGAAGCCAACCAGGCGGCCACCGAGTTGCTGCTCAGCGGGATCAGCGTGGAGGGCTTGCCCGGCTGGGACGGTGGCCGGGAGCAGCGGGTCAGGTTCATCGACTGGGACAACCCCAAGCGCAACGACTTCGTCGTCGTCTCCCAGTTCCGCGTCGACATCCCCGGCACGCAGGGACGTAAATGCATCGTGCCAGATGAGGTGCTGTTCGTGAACGGCATCCCGCTCGCCCTCGTCGAGTGCAAGAAGCCCGGATCGCCCATGGAGGAGGCGATCAAGCAGCATCTCCGCTACGCCGACCGGCGCACCGGCCAGCAAGATGTCGCGACGCCCGCTGAGGGCAACCCGAAGCTTTTCCACACAATGCAGCTCCTGGTCGGTACCAGCGG
>JAICUO010000839.1 GCA_025935815.1 Streptosporangiaceae bacterium | reverse complement strand
CTCGTGGCCGATCCGCCCACCGACCCGTAAACGGGCCTTTCGGCCCGTGGTCGACAGCCAACGTTCAGGCTGTCGAGAGCCGGCGCAGAGGCACGGGTGGCACAAAGGAAGGGTGACGATCACCGACCACCGCGGCGCCCGGCCGGCCGCCGTCCGTCCCCCCGTGCCGCCGGCGCGGCAAGGGGCCGACCCCAACGCGGTTCTCGGGCTCATCGCGCTGGGCGCGGTGGCCGTGCTCGCGCTGTGGTGGCACCACACCGCGTCGATCACCGGCGCCGGGGACTGGCTGACCAACGCCGGCCGCATCACCGGCCTGTTGGCCGGTTACGGCATGGTCATCCTCGTCGCGCTCATGGCCCGGCTGCCGCCACTGGAACGCGGGCTCGGCGCCGACCGGCTGGCGCGCTGGCACGCGATGGGCGGCCGGTACGTCATCTCCCTCGTCACTGGCCACGTCCTGGCCATCACCTGGGGCTACGCGGTCACCGCGCACGAGTCGGTGACCGGCGAGGCGGTCACGCTGCTGACCAGCTATCCAGACGTCCTGATGGCGACGGTGGCCTGGTTCCTGCTGCTGGGCATCGCCGCGTTCTCCGCCCGCGCGGCGCGCCGCCGGCTGGCCTACGAGACCTGGTACTACGCCCACCTGTACACCTACCTGGCGATCGCGCTGGCGTTCAGCCACCAGTTCGCCGACGGCGCCTCATTCGAGGGGAACCTGGCCGCGCGAGTCGCCTGGTCCTCGCTGTATGCCCTGATCGGCGGGCTGATCGTGTGGTACCGGCTCGTCACTCCGCTGCTGATGTTCGCCAGGCACCGGTTCACCGTCGCCGGGGTGCGCCCGGAGGCGCCGGGGATCGTCTCGGTCTACATCACCGGCCGGGACCTGGACGCCCTGGGCGCCGAGCCGGGCCAGTTCTTCCGCTGGCGGTTCCTGGCCCGGTCGCTGGCCTGGCAGTCGCACCCGTACTCGCTGTCGGCGATGCCGCGCCCGGACATGATGCGGATCACCGTCAAGGCCCGCGGTGACCACAGTGGCTCGCTGTCGTCGTTGCGGCCCGGCACCCGGGTCATCGCGGAGGGGCCGTACGGCGCGTTTACCCCGGCGCTAAGCGGCCGCCGGGTCCTGCTGATCGCCGGGGGCGTCGGCATCACCCCGATCCGCGCGATGTTCGCCGCGCTGCCACGGCGGATGTCGGAGGGGATCACGCTCATCTACCGGGCCAGCAACCCCCGGGACATCGTGTTCCGCCAGGAGCTGGACGCCATCGCGGCCGACCGGGGTGCCGTCGTCCACTACGTCATCGGGTCGCGGGCCCGGCTGGGCTATGACCCGCTGTCGGCGCTGTACCTGCGCGCGATGGTGCCGGGGCTGCACAGGTACGAGGCATACGTGTGCGGCCCCGCCGGGATGACGCGGGCGGTGGTCGCCGCGCTGCGCGCCAGCGGCCTCCGCCGCCGCCGCATCCACCACGAGACGTTCGATTTCTGACCGCTACCTAAAGGGAGGCTCCTCTTGCGTCGCGCCCTTCTTACCATTGGCGGGACCGTCGCCGGCCTTGCCGCGCTGCTGTCGTTCAAGACCCACCCCGTGGGCGCCCTGGCCAGCACCGCCCCGCCGGCCCCGGCGGCCGGCTCATCCTCGGCAACCCCGCCGGCCGCGCAGGGGATCGGCTCCGTCTACGGAACGGGGCAAGGCGGTGCCCCGGCGAAGCCCGGAAGCACGGCGAAGCCCGGAAGCACGGCGAAGCAAGGAAGCACGGTAAAGCAAGGAAGCACGGCGAAGCCCGCGGCCACGACGGGCCGGGGTAGCGGGGCGACGGGAGCAGGCGGGAGCGCGGCCGGCAGCGCTCGCACGGTCACCGGCTCGGTGGCCAGCACCCAGTACGGGCCGGTGCAGGTAGCGGTCACCGTGGCCGGGACGCGGATCACCAAGGTCACCGTGCTGCAGCAGACTAATGTAGGGGCACAGAGCAGCCAGATCGACGCGATGGCGATCCCGCAGCTGAAATCGGAGACCCTGGCCGCGCAGAGCGCGCACATCGACGCCGTTAGCGGAGCGACCTACACCAGTTCCGGCTACAAGCAGTCCCTGCAAAGCGCCCTCGACAAGGCCGGCGTCTAAGTCCTAGCCAATGCGGTGGGCCGGGCAGTGGCGGGCGGATGGCTGGCCGTAGAACGCGGTGCCGCACTCCGGATCCTGGCACAGCGCCAGCCGTGGCCACGTGCCGGCCGCGTCGGACTCCGCGATCGCGACGGCGATGGCGGCGACGATGCTCGGGTAGACCGACCGCGCCGCCGTCGCCAGCTTGACCGCACCGTCCGGGGTGAGCGTGGTGACGAGCCTGCCGTCGGCCAGCCCCCTGGTGAGCCGGGCGGCGGCATCGGCGTCCGCGCGCCCCGCGGCGTGCGCGGCGAGGGTGTCGCGCAGCGCGTCCCGTAGTCGCAGCAGCGCCGCGTGCTCGGATCCGGTGACGATGGCGTCGGCGGCCATCAGGCCCCCGTCGCGCAGCCAGGGAACGGCCTTCTCGCGAGAGTCCAGCAGGTCCCCGCCCGCCGCGCCCAGCGTGTTGGCGAACGACTGCACGAGCTCCAGCCGCCCCGGGGCAGTGCCTTCCGGGGTGATGCCATCGGCGGGGACCGCAGAATTAGTGGCTGTCACGATCCGATCATAACGAGTGACCAGTGGTGAGCACACGTAAATCGCGGCTGCCGACGGGCAAAAGCGCTGCGTCAACGCGGCGGCGGCCCCTGGGGCTAGCGCCGTGAGCGCTACTGCCCGCCGATGCGATGCCGGTGCGCGTATCCGATGGCGGCCGCGCGGTCCCGGGAACCGGTCTTAGCGAAGATCCGGCTGATGTGGGACTTGACGGTGTGGTTGCTGAGGAACAGCCGGGCGGCGATCTCTGTGTTGGTGAGGCCGTCGGCGATGAGGGCCAGGATCTCGGCCTCCCGCTGGGTCAGGCCGT
>JAICUO010000277.1 GCA_025935815.1 Streptosporangiaceae bacterium | reverse complement strand
GGCCCGGCTGCGCCGCGAGGCACACGCCCGCATGCTCGGCAACGGCCTGTGAACCCGCCCCGCCGAACTGGACTGCCGGATGGAGTCCGCCTGCGAGACCTGCGCCTACTTCCGCACCGGCACCGAGTTCCTGCCCATCCTCACCCGCCAGCGCGACCACGCCCGCGACCACGGCCAGCCCGACCGGGCCGCGCTATTCGACGGCCTGATCCAGCGCGACCAGACCCGCCCGGCGCACCGCTCACTTGACAAGGATCACCCGTATAACGCCGAGTATTCGCGCGGTGGGGGTCTGTCGTTGTATTTACCGTCCCCGCGGTGGTGGTGACCCCGGGCAGCATGCTCGGTCGGCACAGATCGGCCAGATCGGGGCGCGGGCTGCGGCAATCGGCTGCGGCGGTCGGGGGCTGGGGTCGTCGTCGTTACTGGGAGGTGGGAGCCTGGTGGTAGGTGAGGTGCCACAGGTAGCAGTCCGGGCCGGCGGCGGTGGCGAGGATGGCGTGCGGCCCGAATGCGAGTGAGGAGTCGCCGTGCTCGTCGGGGTTGGCGAGGGTGGCGGTAATCTTCCTGGCCGCGGTGTCCCACAGGTAGGTGCCGCCGCCGCCGTCGCCGCCGGCGGCGAGGATGCCGTGCGACCCGAACGCGAGCGAGACGGCGCCGGCGCCTGAGTGGTCGCTGAGGGTGGCGGTGATCTTCCTGGCCGCGGTGTCCCACAGGTAGATGCTGCCGTTGCCGTCGGCGACGGCGAGGATGCCGCCTGGCCCGAATGCGATCGCGGTGACGCCGCCGCCGCTGGAGACGCCTGAGGGGTCAGTGAGGGTGGCGGTGATCTTCCTGGCCCTGGTGTCCCACAGGTAGGTGCTGTCGCCGACGCCGACGCCGAGGACGGCGCCGCCTGGTGAGAATGCGAGCCCGGTCACGCCGAAGACCTGGGAGGGGCCGGTGACGGCGGCGATCATTGTCGCGGTCCTGGCGTTCCACAGGTAGCTGGTGCCGTCGTCGTAGCCGGTGGCCAGGGTGCCGTCTGCTCCGAAGGCGACCGAGGCGACGTTGAAGGCCCCGCCGTTGAGGCTGGGGATGGTGGCGGTGATCTTCCCGGTCGCGGTGTCCCACAGGTAGGTGCTGCCGTTGCCGTTGCCGGAGGCGAGGATGCCGTCCGGCCCGGATGCGACTGACATGGCACCGCCGTTCCCGGGGTCGGTGAAGGTGGCGGTGACCTTCCTGGCGGAGGTGTCCCACAAGCTGGTGCCGTTGCTCCCGCCGGCGATGAGGGCGCCGTCCGGCGTGAACGCCACTGAGCTGGCGCCCTTGCCGCAGCCGGGCAGCGTGGTGGCGAGCGTCCCGGTCGCCAGCCAGGAGGCTGCCGCATGCGCGGGGCTGGTAGCCGGCTCAGTGCCGGGGGCCGGCCGGGTGCCCGGGGAGGGCGCGCCACAGCCGGCCATCCCGAGGGCGGCCAGGCTGACTGCGGCACCGGCGCGCACGACGACCGACCCTGCCCGGCCCCGCCCGCCGCCCCGGCCAGGGCGGCCGCCTCGCGGCAGCAGGCCAGCCCGGCGGGGAAGCCACGGCCACTGCCAGTCCATTCGCCTCACTCCGGGAAGCCCTCGAGAACTTGCACGAACAGTACTCCCGCCCGGTGCCAGGCCGCCGCCGGCGCTCCGCCCGGCCCTGGCCATTGCCAGCGAGGCAATCGCCGGCCTCCAGGCGCCGCTGGCGGCCAAGCGCGCGCCCCCGGTTCTTTCCAGCGCCGGCCACGAGCCCGGCGCGCCGGCACGCTCACCGATGGCCAGGCCGATGGCCCCTTGCGGCGCGCGGCGCGAGCGAGGTGGTGACGACCTTGCCGCCTTCGCCGGTGACGGCCAGGGTGCAGTGGCCGCGCCCGGTGCCCATGCGGCCGGTGCCGGCCCCGGCCGCCCCGAAGAGGCGAAAGGCCGCTCAACGCCAGGATCGAGGTCGGCGCATGCCCGGGACGGCCACCAGCATGGCGCCGAGCTCGTTGCCGCCAAGGCGGTGACGCGCGACTCGCAGCCAGCCCGGCACGGCGCACGTGCGCCGCGGGCGGCTGCTCCCCCGAGCCCTTCCCCGGCGGCGTACTCATAGCGGCCCGCGATGTCGACCGACGCCCTCAACGTAAGCCCCGCCACCACTGCCCAGCGAAGCCTCGGCTGCCACGACGGTTACGATTGCCAGAAGTGCAGTCAGCGCCCCCAGGAGGCGACGACGAAGCATGGCGGTGAGGATCTTCCATGACGCCGGATGAGCTGATGGCGCGGCTGTCGGGGTTGCGCCGGGCGCAGATCGGCGGGAAGCGCGCTCCGCATAAGCCGCTGCTGCTGTTGTGGCTGTTCGGCCGGCTCGCCTCCACCGGGTCAGCACTAGCCACCTACGCGGAGGCCGCGGGCCCGGTCAGTCAGCTGATCAACGACTTCGGCCCGTCGGCCAAGAGCCCGGCCCGGGGCGGCAGCGCGCGGCCATGCCGTTCGTGCATCTCGAGCGTGACCTGTGGGACCTTCGCGACCACCGTGGCAAGGAGATAACCCCGGACGTGCCCGAGAGTGCGCGATGGCTGCTCGATCACGGCGCGGCGGGCCATCTCCGGCCGGACGTGACCGCCGTCCTGGCAGACCGCGCCACGCTCGCCGCCGCAGCGCGGCTGCTGCTGGACCAGCACTTCACGCCCGTGCTCAGCGAGATGATCTGCGCGGCAGCCGGCCTCGATCTCCCACTGCTGGAGGCACCCCCAAACGCGCAAGCTCGCCTGCGCCGGCCGCGGGCACCGGGGTTCGCCGAGGAGGTCCTGCGCGCGTACGCCTACCAGTGCGCGATGTGCGGGTTCGACGGCCGGCTCGGCCGCAACCCGGTCGCCATCGAGGCCGCGCACGTGCGATGGCATAGCCAGGACGGCCCCGACGACCTGGCCAAGGCGGTCGCGCTGTGCTCGCTGCATCATGCCCTCTTCGACTGCGGCGTCCTCGGCCTCCGCCCGGACCTGCACATCACGGTCTCGCCCCTGTACGTCGCGGCCAGCCAGGCGGGCCGCGCTATCGACGCGCTCGCCGGCCAGTCGCTACTGCACGTCCGGCCAGGTCAGCCATCCGTCGATGCCATCTACGTCAACTGGCACACCATCCAGGTCTTCAAAAGCCACGGGCACCAGGCCAACTAGGAACGAAGCCCGGCCAGCGGCATGTGAGCGCGCGGGCGGGAAGGTGTGCGCCGATCGTGGCGGGCTCAGGGCCGCGTGTTACGGCGTATTGCGGCGAGGCGGGTTTGGCCCTGCCTCCAGCAGCGGCAGGAGAAGTTCCGGCGGCCGCGCGATCACGGCCCGGTCCGCCCAGATGACGACTGGACGCTGGATGAGGTCGGGATGTCGTGCCATCGCCTCGATGAGCTCACCATCGCTCGCATTGACCAGCCCGAGTTCGGTGTAACGGGGCTCTGAGGTTCGCATCAGCGCACGCGGGCTGGCCGCTCCCAGCAGTGTCAGCACGCGGGTGATCTCGGCCCGGGCCGGCGGATTGTCCAGGTAGAACACTCGCTGCGCCGAAACCCCGTAAGCAGCCAGCAACTCCTCTGCTCCGCGGCATTTCGAGCACCGCGGGTTGTACCAGACGACCACGTCAGCACCAGTCACGGGCACCACGGTACCGGCAAGCGCCCGCACGTGCCGTCGCCGTGGATGCAGCGGGCCATGGTCGTCAGCGTCATCGGCAACGCAGGCGCGATTCCCGTGCGCCCGCCACGGACTGGCGGTCTCCGCGGGCAAGCGCGCCAGTGAATCCTGACCTGACGGACGAGCAGTGGAGGATGAACCCATGTCGCCTATCCCGCACTTCGATCATGTCGGCATCACCGTCACGGGCCTGGACAGGTGACGGCCTTCTTCGCCGGGCTGGGCTTCGAGGCTGAGGGCCGGACGGTCCTGGAGGGCGAGTTCCCGGACACCGACACTGGCATGCCTGGCTCCGTACCGAGATCGTCATGCTCCGGCTGCGCGGCGGGGGAACCGGGCCAGAACTGCCGGGCTTTCCTCCGCCCGGGCCACGAACCGGGCTCGCCCGACCCCATGCGAACGAACCGGGCTTGCGCAACGTGACGATCGAGGTGGACGAACTCCAGCGTCGAGCCGATCGTCGCGCCGTAAATGTTGAGCCCGCCATCGACGTGGACGCCCCTGCAGTACATGCCGCCGTCGACGGTCAGGTCCGGCGCGTTGAGCGCCCACCCGTCACCGGGGCTGCGCACATGAGCGGCCTGAAGCCAGATCCGGCCACTGACATGCACTCCGAAGAGGTCAATGCGCCCCGAGTCAACCCCGCAGAGATCGAGGTCCCTTTCAAGCCGGAGACCGATAGCACGTCAGGGAGGGGAGCCGCGAGCCTGCGAAACCCACGGAGACGGCATTTGCCTCGCTAAGGTCCGGAGGCTCATCAAAGTAGCAGTCTCGCAGTATCAGCGGACGCCTGATCCGGGCGTGCCGAAGATCAAGAGCACCCACAACACGCGCCCCCGCAAGGCTCAGGACGGAGCCCGCCTCATCATCCCCCCGGCGCGCAAGGTCGGCGATAAGTTCAGCCCGGACCTGCCGTTCCGCCGCCCATCCTGCCCCGCCGAGACATCGTCGGCATCGGGGGAACCTGCGCGCAGGTCCAGCGGCAGACCGCAACCAAGCAATTCCCGCAGCCGTTCCTCGGCCGCCCCCGGAACAGCACGCCTCTTCATCAGCTAACGCACGATGTCACGCATGCCGGCCTGCGTTATACCTGCGAGTACACGCTCCATTCGCGCCACGCTCTCAAGGGTGACACGGCGACCGCCAAACGGGAACAAGCTCAGGAGCTGTGCAGGACCGCATCCTGGCAGGTTAGATTCCTTGCATCCGACGTCGACGGCGCTGGCTGAATGCGCGCCAGTCAGCGGCCTGCGACCGCGTCCGGGTAAGCGTCAGGGCGAGCCGCAGCCGACAGATGCTCGCAGGCGCGCGTTCATTCCCGCAGGTGAACCTGCCCGGCATCGTCAACCTCATACACGTCAATGCCTAGCCGCTGGCGTACCCAGGCCGGCACGCGGAGGGCTGCCGGGACGGCCGTCGCGGGAACCACGACTGCGTAACGAGCGCTGGCACCGGGATCGCCCATGCGGCGCAGCAACTGACCGTAAAGCGTGTCAACATCAAGGCCGATGGCCGCCGACCGCCCCTTGGCCTCGGCGTACAGGCTCTCGTCTCCACGCCGGGCGAAGACATCCACGAAATTCACTTCCGTCTCGGCGATCCTTGCCCGGCCGCCCAAAGCGACGCCGCAGCCGCGCGCACTCCCGCCGTTACGCGCGCTTTCAGCGGTGGTGCTCGCGTCTACTGTGGCCGCGCATAATTGGTCGCTCTGGAGCCTGCTGCGGCGCAGCTACGTAATCGCCGAATACGCGTGCGTTACGCGCGCTGGTGCCGATTGTGCCCAGCGCGCAGATCGCCCCGTTCTGGGTTCCGTTCGACGAAGGCGGTCGCGGCCGGGATGCGCGGGGAATCGGCTGGACGGTGCTGCTGAGCTCCAGCTGGTTGCTGCCTCATCAGCCCGGGCTCGCCGCCTGCCCGCAACATACGGGTTATTACCAGGTCAGCGCGAGAATGCCCGCTCGGGGTTTGCCCCGGAGGATCCTCGCTCCCCGATATGGCTGTTAGCCTCCAGGGAAGAGCCGGTTCTTGCTCGGTTAAGCGAGATTCGCAAGTTCATCCGGAGGTGCGATGTGATCACTGTTATCGGCAAAGAGGACGACTACGCGATCATGAAGCAGGTCCAGCAGCTAAAGCTGGCGGAGCCAGGCATGACGGTCATGACGCTCGACGCCAGCACCGATCTTTCTAAGCTCGCTTCGGATGAGGCGCTCTACCTGATCGCTCACGGCGATTCGGGCAGCGGCGATATCCGCAACCTTGACCGGGCCACCCTGCTTAACTGGCTGAAGGACCAGCAGCGTGGCGTGCCAGAGAAGTTCCGCGGAATCGTCATCCTTTCCTGCTACAGCGGCCAGAAGGTGACAGAGCAGTTGCCGTCGCTGGCCAAGTACATAGCCCTGGGACTGGCTGGCAAGGCGGCCACCGGCACGCCGGTCGCGGGTGCGAACGGGTACTCCTACGGCACGCCCGAGTTCAGCAAGACCAGGCGCAGCAGCGTACTGCCCATGACGCTTTCCTTTTTCTTCAGCCCCGGCCAAAGCATCATCTACTCGATGACTAGCCAGTGGCTGGCCCACAAGCCCACGCATGCCGGCGGGGTGCTGCACGGAAAGCTGAAGATCACCGTCGACCAGGGCAAGACCATCGAGGCTAACCTCGCCACGATCCAAGCCCCGGAAAGGCCCCTCAGGGACATCGCCACGGAGTGCGTCAAAGACTTTACGCAGCAGGTCACGGGGATTGAGGGTGAGCTGAAGAGCATCATTCAGGCCAAGATCGAGGGTGGCACGGTTGCGAGCAGGACCGAGTACCTGGTGAGCCGCACCAGCGAAGAGGCTGTCATCAGGTGGAACAAAGCGATCAAGGATCAGTATGGGCTGTTCGAGGATTTCTACTTGTGGGAACCCGAGGCGAGCGCGTTCACGACCGAGATAGTCTAATACCGCCCGTGCGCGCCTCAACGACTGAACGCCGAAATTCCCGATGCCGTCCATATCGCCGGTGGCGGTGACGCGATGCGTGGTCGTTGTTCGGTGATACAGGGATTGGAGTCGTCTGCGGGCTACGGCGAAAGGGCGGCATGACCGGGAATGATGGCGGGCGCCGCGAGGCCGGGATGCGGCAGGTCGTGGGTGCGGGGCGGGATTCGTACGCGGCGGCCCGCGACATCTACGTTGCTGGCGCCATCAGCGTGAACCAGGCGTTGCCGCCGCCGGCGGCTGGTCCTGTCCGTGCGTGGGGGGACGTTCCGGTGCGGAACGCGGCATTTGCCGGCCGTGAAGCGCAGCTCGGCGCCATCCGGGAGTCGCTGTTGTCGGGGAGGCCGGCAGCGGCCCGGGCCCTGCACGGGATGGGCGGAGTCGGCAAGACGCAGCTCGCGATCGAGTACGCGCACCGGTTCGCCGGAGAATACGACGTGGTCTGGTGGCTCGACAGCGAGAACGTGGTCCTGCTGGCGCAGCAGTACGCGGACCTAGCGCTCGCCATCGGGTGCGCCGGGCCGGGGGCGCCGCAGGAGGTGGTCCGCCGGGCGGTCCGCAGCGACCTGCACCAGCGGCCTGGCTGGCTGGTCATCTTCGACAATGCCGCAGATCCCGGCTCCTTGCGGGACTGGCTGCCCAGCGGGCCGGGGCATGTGCTCATTACCTCGCGGTCAGCCGCGTGGGCCGAGCTTGCCGTGCCAGTCCCGGTTGGCGTGCTCGCCCGCGCGGAGTCAGTTGAGCTGCTGCGCAAGCGGGTGCCCGGCCTGGCCGGGCCGGATGCGGTGAAGCTGGCGGAGGCGCTGGGCGACCTGCCGCTGGCAATGGCGCAGGCTGGCGCCTACCTCGCCGAGGCGAGGCTGCCCGCGGGCGACTACGTGGCCCTGCTGGAGGACCGTGCCGCCGACTTGCTTTGCGAGGGGAAGCCGGCCACCTACCGTGACACGCTGGCATCGGTCACCACGCTGGCCTACGACCAGCTGCGCAGCACTGACGAGGACGCCGCCGGGCTAGCCGCCATCTGCGCCTTCCTCGCGCCCGAACCGGTCCCCGTCCACTGGCTCGTGAACGCCGCGGCCAGGCTCCCGGGCGGGCTGGGCGCCCGGCTGGGCGACCCCATGGCCAGCCGCGCGCTGCTGGCCGCCCTGACCCGCACCGCCCTGGCCCGCCTAGACGACGCCGGCCTGACCATGCACCGCCTCACCCAGGCCATCATCCGGGCCCGCGTGCTGCAAGATGCCGCGTGCCCCGCGCCTGAACTGGCGGTGGCGGCCGTGACGGCTAGCGCTCCCGGTGACCCTAACGCCCCCCGCGCCTGGCCGTGCTGGGCACCCGTCATGCCGCACCTGGCCGCGCTGGATCCCGCGACCTCCGGCAGCAGCGAGCTAAGGAGCCTGGCCGCCGGCGCGGTGCGCTACCTGGTCCAGCGCGGTGATGCGCCTGCCGCGCTCGCGATGGCCCGCCAGCTGCGCGCCGGGTGGGCTGCCCGGTTCCCCGCCGAGGACCGCCTCACGTTGTCGGTCAGGAACGCCATGGTCGGGGCCTTGTCGTTCCTGGGCCGGCTCGCCGAGGCCCGGGCCGAGGCAGAGCACCTCCTTGCCGGGCACCGGCGTGCCTTCGGCGATGACGACCCGGGGACCCTCACGGTTGCCAGCAACCTGGCGAACAACCTGCGGGACCTGGGCCAGCACGAGGACGCGCGCCGACTCGATGAGGACACCCTGGCCAGGTCGCGGCGCGCGCTCGGCGATGACCACCCGGAGACACTCCGCTCAGCCAGCAACCTCGCGGCCGACCTGTGCGCGCTAGGCAGCTACGACGCCGCTGTCGCCATAGAAAAGGACGCGTGGCCCCGGTCCCGCCGAAAGCTCGGGGACGACCACCCGGAGACCCTGCGCTCCGCGGGCAACCTAGCTGACGCCTACCGCGGGCTAGGACAGCACCAGGCCGCCCGCGAACTAGATGAAGACACCCTGGAACGCGGCCAGCGCGCGCTCGGCGACGATCACCCGCGTACCCTCTGGGCCGCGTTCAACCTCGCCGCTGACCTGCGGGAGATGGGCGCCCACCAGGCCGCGCGAGAACTGGACGAGGAAACCCTGCAACGCCGCCGCAGGGTACTGGGAGAAGATCATCCGCTGACCACGCGATCAGCGGAAAGCCTCGCCAAGGATATCCAGCTGCTCGGCGGACCAGCCTGACCGCGGACGACCACCTGAATCACGTGATCGTCAACCCCTCACAACCGGGGAACTACAAGATCGCCGACACATCCCCTTCATCACGTCAGAGCCGCAGATCACCTGGTTCTGGGCGCCTTAACGACTGAACGCCGAGACTCCCAATGCCGCGCCGATCGGCTACGCGCGCGCACCATGTCGACTTTTGCAGTGACCATCTGTAACCATGGCGGACGTCGCCGGCGCGCCCATTGGCAGGCAGCTAGCATACGGATTTGCTGCGAGTACCGTCCGTAAGACCGTACGGAGGACGGTGACTGTACGGGAACGTCATACGGGTGAGAGTCCAAGGCATGGAAGCCAGCCCTGTCAATGCGCCTAGATGGCATCCCAGGCGCCGAAGAAGGGTCCCGTGGCACTCACTACCCGAAGTCGCGGGGGCCCTCGTCCCTGGGATGGTCAGATGCCGGGGCTCCGGCCGACTGCGTGCCTGCATCCTCACCTGGACCTGCGGTAACGCCGTTACTTTCATCACCGGTCAAGCCTGCCGGTGTCACGCCGTCTGCGCGAGCTGGCTGTTGCGCCCGCGCCGCCGCGAGCATGTCCCGCACTTCCTCCACGCGCAGCTCGCACAGCTCGGCGACGGCGGCGTTGCTGCCCAGCAGGTCGTGCAGCGTCCGCACCGCCGTGCACGCGGCGGCGTACGGGTCGGCGATCGCCCGCTCGCCGTCGGCGATCGCCGCGTCAGCCTTACGCCGGGCCAGGACCCGCAGGCGTTCCACTTCGGCGAGCGCCGCGAACAAGATGGCCAGGGCGGCCTCAACCTGGTCCTCACGGACTCTGCGGGCCTGCTCCGCGACCAGTACGCCCGCCGCTCCTACTCCGAGCCCCGGGCACCCCATGCGGCCGACGGCCCGCGGCAACGCACTCCTCCAGGCCCTCGGCCACCCCGCCGTCCGCGCCCTCGCGCCCCCGCAGCCAGATGCAGGCCAGCCGGCAGGCCAGGATCCGCCGCCATGCTGAGGCTGCGACGCGGTTCAGGCTACGAGCAGGCGGAGGCCGAGCTCTGCCTCGTCGAGGCCGGCGAGGTCATGGTTGTTCTCGGCCCACCGGCCCGAGTCAAGATCCTCGCGGAGGCTGCGCACCGCCCGCTGCTCGGCCTCCGGTCCGACGCGCGTCCACACCGAGCACGCCCGGCGCACCGGTTCCTCCAGGTAGGCCTCGG
>JAICUO010000533.1 GCA_025935815.1 Streptosporangiaceae bacterium | reverse complement strand
TGACCGGGATCCAGACCTGGACCGTGGTCCCGGCCCCGGGGACGGACCGCAGGCGGGCGTAGCCGCCGTGGGCGGCGGCAATCGCCTGCCCGATGGCCAGGCCCAGGCCACTACCTTTGGCGACACTGCCCTTGATGACGCTGAGATCATTGGGGCGGCTGCCCCGGTGGAACCGGTCGAACGCGCGGGCCGCGTCGGCGGCGGACATGCCCGGACCGTCGTCAGCGACCTCGATCAGCGCGCCGAATGCCTCAGCGCGCAGCGCGACAGTGGTCGCGGTGCCCGGCGGGGTGTGCGCGCGGACGTTGGCGAGGAGGTTGGCCAGCACCTGGCGCAGCCGGGGCTCATCGGCCAAGACGATAAGCGGGGCGCCCGGGAGGCCGGTGCGGACCGGGCGGTCCGGCTCGACGGCCAGCGCGTCGGCGGCCGCGTCGGTGACAAGCTCGGTCAGGTTGGTGTCGGTCAGGTCCAGGGATGAGGTCCGGTCCAGCCGGGCGAGCTCCAGCAACTCGGCGACCAGCCGCGACATGCGCTCGGCCTCCTGCTCTATGCGGCGCATGGCGTTCGGGAGCTCATCGGGGCCGATCGCGCCTTGCTGGTAGAGCTCGGCATAGCCCCGGATGGTGGTCAGCGGCGTGCGCATCTCGTGGGAGGCGTCCGCGGCGAACTGGCGGACCTTCTCCTCCGACCGCTGCCGGGCCGCGAACGACAGCTGGATCCGGTCCAGCATCGTGTTGATCGCGGCGGCGAGCCGGCCGGTCTCGTGCCGCTCGCTGTCGCCGGAGACGGGCATCCGCTCGGCCAGGTCACCGCGCCCGGTGATGAGGTCGGCGGTGCGGGCCATCCGCCCCAGCGGCGCCAGCCCCCGGGAGATGAGCCAGTGGCCGCAGAACGCGAGGATCGCCAGCAGCGCCGCGCCGGTGATCAGCTCGGCCAGCACCAGGCCGCGGACCTGGCTGGCGATGGCGCTGGTGGGGCGGCCGACCAAGATGAGGGCCTCGCCGCTGGGGAGCACGCCGCTGGCCCGGGCGGCGATGCGCGCGACCGGCCGCCAGGTGACCAGCATCGCCGGCTGCCCGGGCAGCTGCAGGCTGAACGGCTCGCCGCGTCGCGCGAGCTTGGTCAGGTGCGCGAGGGCCTGCCGTTCGCTTTGGCTGGCCAGCCCCCGCAGCAGGTCGCGCATCTCGGCGGTGGCCGGGGAATCGGCGGTCAGCTCACCGACCGTGCCGGAGGCCAGCGACAGGTACACCGCCGAGTAGCCGTCGGTGGATTTCACCAGCTCCGAGACCGACTGCCGGCCGGCCAGCCGCAGGTTGGCGTAGAACTGGTCCCGCTCGAGCGTGCCGAGCACGATGATGCTGACGGTCCCCATCACGATCAGGAACACGGCGATGACCGCCACCAGCCCGGTCAGCAGCCGCGCGCGCAGCGACACGCGGCGACGGCCGTGCGCGATGAGCAAGCGCCGGGTCGTGCTTAGCCTGCCGCCAGTCACGGGGGCCGCAGGCTGTAGCCGACGCCGCGCTGGGTGTGGATGAGCGGCGGGCCGAGCGGGTCGAGCTTGCGGCGCAGGTAGCTGACGTAGGTCTCCAGGACCTGGGACTGGCCGGCGTACTCCCAGCCCCAGACGTTCTCCAGCAGCTGCTTGCGGGTCAGCATCAGGCCCTGGTTGCGCATCAGGTAAGCCAGCAGCCGGAACTCGGTCGGGGACAGCTCGACCGGGGTACCGCCGCGGCGGACGGTCCAGGTCTCCTCATCCAGCTCCAGGTCGCCGGCCCTGAGGGTCGTCCCTTCTGGGGAGGCGCCGTCGGGGCCCCCGGTTCCGCCGGCCTGCCGGGTGGTGCGCCGCAGCACGGCGCGGACCCGGGCCACCAGCGCCTCCACCGAGAACGGCTTGGTGATGTAGTCGTCCCCGCCGAGCGCCAGGCCGGTGATCGTGTCAGAGGTGGTGTCCCGGGCGGTCAGGAAGATCACCGGCACGTCGTTGGCCTGCGCCCGCAGCCGCCGGCACACCTCGAAGCCGTCGATGTCGGGCAGCATCACGTCGAGCACGATCAGGTCCGGATGGTCGGTCAGGGCGCGCTGCAGCGCCTCCTTGCCCGACGCGCCGGAGGTTACCGCGCACCCGTGGAACTTAAGCGCTACCTGGACCAGCTCGCGGATATTCGGCTCGTCATCGACGACGAGCACCCGCGGGATCGGATCACCTTCTGCCATAACCTCTCTTGCCCCATTGTGCACCCCGCAACGACCCCCTCCACCCAGATCATGGCCTCGCCGCGCACTCCTAGCGGCGCGAGTATCTCGATCAGGCTTAAGGATCGCAGCGGTCTTCCCTGAAGGTTACCTAGGAGCTCCCGCGAAGGCCCCAGGGTGCCCCGCCGCGCCAGCCGATCGGGGCCCAGCTGGGCCCGCTGCAGAGACCAGGGCCAGTGAGTACGGACGGCGGCTGCGCAGGTCGGGGGGTCTGGAGGCTGGTGTTTACCCGCCAGAAGACTAGGTATAAGTACAGATCTTTGCGGTGCTCTTATTCAAGATCAACAGCCATTGTGCAAGACTGGGGAAACCCACCATGCGCCCCCCGGAGACTCCATGATGACTAACGCGCTGAACGCGCCGGAAGGCCTGGATACCAGCAGGCCTTCACCATCCCGGATCTACGACTACATGCTAGGTGGCCATAACTATTTTGAAGCTGATGAAGTTGCGGCCAAGCGGATCATTGGCGCGGTTCCGGAGATCAGGGATACCGCCTGGGCGAACCGGGGCTATCATCAGCGGACTGCGACGTGGATCGCCCACCAGGGGGTACGGCAGTTCATCGATATTGGCTCGGGCCTCCCCACGGTGGGTAACACTCATGAAGTGGTCAAAAAGGTACATCCCGCCGCGCACGTCGTTTACGTCGATAATGACCCGATGGTCGAGTTGCATAGCCGCGCCCTGCTGGACTCCAGCGGTACGGTCAGCGTGATCTGCGCCGACCTTCGCGACCCGGACTCCATCCTCGGCAACTCCGCCGTCCGCGACCTCATCGACCCGGGCCAGCCGACCGGGATCTTGATGACCGCGGTCCTCATGTTCGTCTCCGACGCCGCCGACCCAGTCGGGTGCGTGTCGAAGTACGTTCGCGCGACCGCGCCGGGGAGCTACCTGTCGCTGACCCACCTGACCGCCGACGCCAAGCCGCCCGCCACCGTCGAGGCGTTCCGCGCCGTCTTCGACAACGCGACCGAGCGCATGCACTTCCGGTCCAAGGCCCAGGTCGCGCGGTTCTTCGACGGCCTGGAGATCATGCCGCCCTACGAGGGCGGCCGCCCGGAGGTCACCCATGCCGGCGTCTGGGGCGCCGAGGACGTCGCGCTGGCCGACAGCGACGGCTCGCGCTGGCTGTATGCGGGGGTGGCTAAGAGCGGGTGAGCGGCGACGCTGGCATGAAGCCGACTGTGCAGCAGATAGGGATCGACCTGGCGGCGCAGCAGTGGAGCCGTTCGGGGGACGGTGACGGGTCCATCGAGGTGGCGTTTCCCGTTGCGCCCCCGTCCGCGGCGGCCAGCGATGGCCATCCCGGTTCCGGTGCCGCGACGTGGGAGCGCGGCGACTGGGTGCTGATGCGGGTGACGGGCGACCGCAGTGGCCGCGTTCTGCTCTTCGACCGCAACGAGTGGGCATGCTTCCTCGATGGCGTCCGCAACGGCGAGTTCGACGACGCCGCCATCTGCCGCTTTCCCGGATAAACCGGGACATCTCCCCCCGTGCTGACTGGGGCCGGGCGATTAAGGCAGATGGCGCGAAGTGCCCGGCCTGCGGTGCAGGCTGCCCCTTGTGCGTCGACCTTCGGAAATTGCGAGGTTCATCATTGCAGAGCCTTGATTTGTGAATCGCAATTTGGGTATCCTGGCGGTGACGGTGAAGCGTGAGGCCGATGTTGCCCGATCGCCACTAATGTGCACGATGGCGGTCATTGCAAGGAGTACCCCATCGGCGTTAAATGTCCGAATATTGCTTGGGTGGAAGGAGTTGCTGTGAGTGATGATGCCTACGGGGCGACCGTCGCGAAACGGCGACTATCTCGTCGCCTGACTGAGCTTCGGCAGGAAACCGGCTACACCGCCAACCATGTCTGCGACATCCTCAACTGGGGCCGCGGCAAGGTCGGCCGGTTCGAGGCCAATCAGTGGAAGCGGCCCGAGATGAGCGACATCAGGGATCTGGTCCGCATCTACGAGGCCGAGGGGGCCGGGAAGCAGGAGATCGAGGAGCTCGCGACGAGGGCCCGCGCCCGGCCGTGGTGGCGGGATTACGGCGAGATCTTCGACAACGACTTCCCCGGGTACGAGAACGACGCGAGCGCCATCCGCGTCTACTTCGCCCTCGTGCTGCCAGGCCTGCTGCAGACCCAGGCCTACATGGAGGCGCTGCTGAAGACCGGGCCCAGGCCGCCCGCGTTCCGGCGCCGGGCCATACAGGCGCGGCTGCGCAGGCAGGAGATCCTGGACCGCCAGGACGAGCTGGTGCCCAAGCTGAGCGCGGTCATCACCGAGGCCTCGCTGATGTACCGGTGGGGAAGCCACGGCGATCGCCGCGAGCAGATCGAGCACCTGGCCGAGGTGAGCCGGCGGCGCAACGTCGAACTGCGCGTCCAGCGGTTCGACGATGGCCCGCCGACCGGCATCTACTCCATGGTGAACATCTTCGACTTCCCGGGCGACGAGCCGTCCCTCGTCTTCGTAGAGAGCGACTACGCGGTCGAGGAGGTGAGCAAGGAGGAATCCGTGAGCGGCTACATCAGCTCGTTCGAGCGAGCCTCGGATGCGGCCCTCGAGCCGGCGGATACGACGGTCTTTCTCGACAAGCTCGCCAAGCGAATGGAGTTAAGTAATGACCGACCAGTCTCAAGTAAGCCTCGCCGAGGCTATCTGGCGAAAAGCCAGCCTTAGCGTCCATAACGGCGGCTGCGTTGAGGTCGCCGCCAACATTCCGGGCGTCACGGCCGTCAGGGACAGCAAGCATCCGGAAGGCGGAGCGCACGTCGTCGGCCGGGCCGCGTTTGCCAGCTTCCTGGCCGACGTGAAGGGGGGACGCTACGACATCTAGGGTGTCGTAGCGCGCGACGCAGGGCCCCCCGGGCTGCACCCTCGGGGGGTCCTGTGGTTTTCGCGGGCCTGTCTCATGGCCCCGTGCCGGCGTGACCCGCTCGGCTCACGACTGAATGTACTCCTCGTCGGCAGCTTGCGACACGCAGGTCTCACCCGTATCCCTCTTAGTACTACAACGGCGTCCCGAGTCATGGCGGCGTCCCAAAATGCGCGGCATATCCGATTCACTCGCCGGCCGGCAGCCCCCTGAGCCCCGGCCCGCCGCGAGTGCCGTGAGTTATTCCGCAAATAGCCGCCAAACACACCGCCCAACCGATGATCAAGAAGCGCGCGGCCCTCCCCCGGCCGAGCCCGGGCCCCCGCAGCCCCCCCCCCAGCGACAG
>JAICUO010000686.1 GCA_025935815.1 Streptosporangiaceae bacterium | reverse complement strand
GCCAAGTCGGGCTTGGGGCCGGGCCGGGTTATCCGGTTTGGGGATCCAGGGCTGGCCCTGGAATGCGGTGGTGAGCGCGTCGAGTGCGCCGATGCCGTGGCGGGCGGCGGTGGCGAGGTAGGACCGGAGCGCGCAGAATTCCTCGGCGCCGGCCATGGAGCGCATGCAGCCGGAGATCTTGATCCGGAGCTTGCTCATGCGTATTGCCTGCTCAGCGGCATTATTGGACCCCGCCGTCAAATGCGCATGATGCGGATGATGCGCCGTATCCGTCTCGGGTTCGGGTGACGCACCGGTTCCATCCGTTGTTCGGTCGCGAGCTGGAGTTCGTCAAGCGTCGCAGGAACTATGGTGACGACCTGGTCTACGTCTATGGCGTGGACGGCAGGCTGCTTCCGTTGCCTGCTGCGTGGACTGATGCAGTGCCGGCGGATCCGTTCGTGGAAGCCGCCGCGGGTCGTGCCCCGTTCCGCGCAGAGGATCTGCTTGAGCTGGCGGACCGGGTGGCCTGGCTGGCCTCGCAGACGGCACGTGAGGACACCGCTCTTGTCAAGCAGATTACGCCAGGACTGTCACCGTGATTATGTCCGTCCTGGTAACGACTGCCGGAGCATGGCTGGCCGTCGCCGTGCTCGCCTTCCTGGTTTCCGCGAGAAATTGCGAAGACGGCCGATGCGCCTCCCGCGCTGCCTGCCTAATCACCGGCATAATCCTGTTGACGCTAGGTGCAGGGAGGCGCGGTGCCGAAGAAGAGACCCGACCCGAAGGCGGAGTCGCTGCGCGAGAGCCGGACGCTGAACCCGTACCCGGAGAAGGTGACCGACGAGGCATTCGCCTCCTCGGACTTCTTCGACGCCCGCGACCTGGTGCAGGTGAAGTACGAGATGCTGCGCCGGGTCAGCGAGGATGGCGTGGGCGTCAGCTCGGCCGCGGCGGCGTTCGGGCTGTCGCGCCAGTCCTACTATCAGGCGGCCGCCGCGCTCGGCCAGGCCGGGCTGGCGGGGCTGCTGCCGGGCAAGCCGGGACCGCGCGGGGCGCACAAGCTCACCGGCGAGGTCATCGAGCACTTGCGGGCGCTGGCGGAGTCCGATCCCGGGTTGCGCTCGTCCGACCTGGCCGAGGCGGTGGCGCAGCGGTTCGGGATCCGGGTGCACCCCCGCTCGGTCGAACGTGCGCTCGCCCGGGCCCAGGAGCCCGGCCGGAGTCCCAAAAGCCGCTGACACTGCACCGGTCCCGGACCGGGACCGGCCGGCGGCCGACTACGAGCGGCTGCGCGCCCAGGTGCTGGCTGCCCGGCCCGACGGGTGGCGGCGTGGCTGGGCGGTGCTGGCCCGCCGTGGCATGGCCGCCTGGATCACCACGCGGGCCGCCATGGACGAGGAGGCTGGCCGGCACGGCACGGCGGCAGCGAGCCCGCAGGCCCTGCCCCTGTTCACCACGCCCATGAAAGGTGGTGAGCCTTCCTTCCCGGCCTGCGGTTCGCTGCCGCCTGCCGCCACAGCTGACATCGTCACCGTGCTGGCGGCCATGATGCTGGCCTGCGCCAGCTGAGGACACCGTGCCCCCCCGGGTCGATGACCCCTGCCCACGAAACGGAGCAACCGATGAGCGATGCCGCAAGCAAGGTGACCGCCAGCCACCTCCGCCGCGACGCCTACCTGTACGTTCGCCAGTCCACCCTCTACCAGGTCGCCAACAACACCGAGTCCACCCGCCGCCAGTACGACCTGCGCGGCCGTGCCATCGCGCTGGGCTGGCCGGCCGGGCACGTCGTCACCATCGACGTCGACCAGGGCCACTCCGGGGCCAGCGCCGCCGGCCGGGAAGGCTTCCAGCACCTGGTCGCCGAGGTGTCGCTGGGCAAGGCCGGGATCGTGCTCGGCCTGGAATGCTCCCGGCTGGCACGCAACAACGCCGACTGGCACCAGCTACTGCAGATCTGCGCGTTCAACAGCACGCTGATCTGCGACGAGGACGGGCTCTACGACCCGTGCAACTTCAACGACCGGCTCCTGCTCGGCCTCAAGGGCACCATGTCCGAAGCAGAGCTCTTCCTGATCCGCGCCCGGCTGCGCGGCGGGATCCTGGCCAAGGCCCAGCGCGGCGAGCTCGCGCTCCCGCTTCCCTCCGGCCTGGCCTACGACCCTGCCGGCCAGGTCGTTCTCGACCCCGACGCCGGAGTCCGGCACGCCCTGCAGCACCTGTTCACCACCTTCACAGCCACCGGATCGGCCCGCGCCGTGGTCAAGGCGTTTCACGCCGAGAACCTGTCCTTCCCGATGCACCACCAGACCGGCCCGCACGCCGGCGAGCTCTACTGGACCACGCTCACCCACGACCAGGTCCTGAAAGTGCTGCACAACCCCCGCTATGCCGGCGCCTACTGCTACGGCCGAGCCCGGCACTATCAAGGCGCCGACGGCCGCTACCACGCCGTCGCCAGGCCCCGCGACGAGTGGATCACCCTCATCCCCGGCGCCCACCCCGGCTATATCAGCTTCGGCCAGTACGAGGCCAACCTCGCGGTCCTGGCCGCCACCGCCGCCGCCCACGGCGGCGACCGCAAGGCCGGGCCCGCTCGCGAGGGCCCCGCCCTGCTGCAAGGGCTGGCCGTCTGCGGCAAGTGCGGGCGGCGGATGACCGTGCGCTACCACACCCGCACCGACGGCACCGCCGTGCCCGACTACGTCTGCCAGGTCACCGGCATCGCGCACGGCATCCCGATCTGCCAGTTCATGCCCGGCGCCGGCATCGACGGCGCGATCGCCGGACTGATCCTCGACACGCTCACCCCGCTCGCACTGGAGGCTGCCCTGGCCGTCACCGACGAGCTCACCGCCCGCGCCGCCCAGGCCGACCAGGTCCGCGCCGCCCACGTCCAGCGCGCCCAGCACGCCGCCGACGCCGCCCGCCGCCGCTACCTGGCCGTCGACCCCGCCAACCGGCTCGTCGCCGACACCCTCGAAGCGGACTGGAACGACAAGCTCCGTGAGGTGGCCGCCGCGCAAGACGACTATGACAAGGCCTGCCGCGCCACCACCGGCCTCGGCGACACCCAGCGTGACCGCATCCGCGCGCTCGCCGCCGATTTCCCCGCCCTGTGGAACAACCCCGCCACCCCGATGCGGGAACGCAAGCGCCTGATCCGGCTGCTGATCACCGACGTCACCCTGATCAAGACCGGCGACGGCATTACCGTCCACGTGCGCTGGCGCGGCGGCCAGGACCACAGCATGACCCTGCCACTGCCGCTCAACGCCTGGCAGGAACGCCAGACCCCGCAGGCCACCATCGACCTGATCGACCAGCTGCTGGACGAGCACACCTACCGCGAGGTCGCCGGCATCCTCACCCAGCGGGGCATCACCAGCGGGGAAGGCAATGCCTTCACCACCGTCCGCCTCCGCGCCCACTGCGACCGCTACCGGCTGCGCAGCCACTACCAGCGGCTCCGCGAGACCGGCCTGCTCACCCTCGACGAGATCGCCCGCGAGCTCGGCGCCCACCCCTCCAGCATCAAACGCTGGTACCGGCTCGGCCTGATCACCGGGCGCCTGGCCGACGACCGCGGCACCTGCCTCTACCACCCCGGCCAGGCCCGCCCCACCCCCGCACGAGCCGAGGACGCCGGCAAGGCCCTCGGCAACACCCACCGCTCAGGCCGCAGCCACCACCCCAGCCTCGGCGGCCCGCTGCCCCGGAATGTCAGTGCCCCGCGCCATACTGTTCACGCAACGAGCTGACCACCGCAACAACCTCGATACCGCAGAACGCACCCAGGAGGTGCAGTATGAAGCCCCCTCGTTCGTGAACGGGACGCGCAGGTCGCGGGCGAACCGCAGGTAGTCGCCCTCGCGGTCCTTCATCCTGGTGGCGAGGGCGTGCCGCTTCTTCTGGAGCTTGCCCTGGCGGCCGGCGTTGCGGGCGATCCCGGGGGCTGCGGCCTGGCGGTACCAGTCCTCGTGCTTCTTCCGCGTCTCCGCGCTGATAGCGGCCTGGCCCGCGGTGCGGGCGGCCTCTGCGG
>JAICUO010000479.1 GCA_025935815.1 Streptosporangiaceae bacterium | reverse complement strand
GTCGCGGACGGCCTGGTCGCGGAAAGCACCGCCTTCCGCCTGGAGGCGCGCCCGCTGTCGCACCGCGTGCCCACGGTCGGCTACCGGCTCACCGAGCCGGATGGCCGGCGGATGCTCCCCGCCGCGCTGGCGGCGCGCGGGATCAGCGGGCCCGACATCGGGCTGCTCCAGCAGGCCAAGGTCATGACCCTCCCCAACGGGACGCGGGTGACTGTCGATGACGTCAGCGAGCCGCGGCGCGGCCAGAAGTTCGCCTTCGTCATGGACACCCGGATCTGCGACGCCGCGATCGAGCTGGCGGACGACGCGGACCTGCTCGTCTGCGAGGCGACCTTCGCCGACGCCGATGCCGAGCTGGCGGGCCCCTACGGTCACCTGACCGCTGGCCAGGCCGGGCGGATCGCGGCCGAGGCCGGCGCCCGCACCCTGGTGCTCACTCACTTCTCCCAGCGGTACGGCCCCGAGGACACCGCGAGGTTCGCCGACGAGGCGGCCGCCGCCTTCACCGGCGAGGTCATCGTCGCCGCCGACCTCGACCGCGTCCCCGTCCCGGCCCGCCGCTAGCGCTGGTCAGCGCCTGTCGCACCGCGCATGCTGAGATACCGCGCACGCTGAGATACGGCGCATACTGGGGGCATGCGCCAGGCGTACGCGCACGAGGCGATCCTGTGGCTGGCGGCCGGTGGTGACGAGCGCGCACCGGGCGCGGCGGTGACCGTGGCGCTGTGCGGCCACTGGGATCACCAGCCCCCCTGCCCGCTCGCTCCCCATTTCGTCGACATGGTCCGCGACGACAGCGAGCTGCGGCTGCGCGTGCTGTTCAGCACCGAGCCAGGCAACGAGCTTGAGGTCCGGCGCCGGATTGACCTGGCCCTGTCCGGTCAGTGGGAGCTGCCCGGTGACCTGCCGGTCCGCTGGGAGCTGCGCGGCTGCGCCCCCGCCGCGGTACGGCCGGCGGAGCACGCGCACGCCGCCCGGCTCGCCCGCAGCTGACGAGACCTGATTGGATGTCGCTAACGGCATGGCAAGCGACGAGGAGGTCAAGATGGCTAAGCGGAACGGCAGCGCCGAATGGCGCGGGGACCTGCAGTCCGGCTCAGGCTCCGTCAAGGTCGGCGACGGCGTCTTCGAGGGCGGCTTCTCCGCCAACTCCCGGTTCGGCGAGGGCGATGACCCGCAGACCAACCCCGAGCAGCTCATCGCCGCCGCTCACGCGGCCTGCTTCTCGATGGCGCTGTCGAACATCCTGGCCACCGCCGGCCACGTCCCCGACTCGGTGCACACCGACGCGAAGGTCACCCTGCGCTTCGTCGACGGCGCGCCCACCATCACCCAGATCGACCTGGACACGGTAGGCGCCGTCCCCGGCATCGACCAGGCCCAGTTCCAGGCTTTCGCCGACCAGGCCAAGGCTGGCTGCCCGATCTCCCGCGCCCTCGCCGCCGTCCCCGAGATCACCCTGAGCGCCAAGCTCGCCTAATTACCGTCCCGGCCGGATAACCGGGCTAGCCCCTGAGAAATCGCATATGTTCGGGTTTTCCGGTGCCAGGGCACCGGAAAACCCGAACATATATGCGCCCGTTCTCGGTCGCGTCCGGCAGGTAAACATGGCAGTGCCGTGCAGGCAAGCTCGAGTCTCTTCTTGTGGAAAACGGGGGCGTTATCCACAAAGGGCGGAACTCGTAATGGCGGCGGCTCCCGGGCCTGGTGATCGTTGGGGCATGGCTACTACCCGCGAATTCCGCACCGACCTTGACCAGGCCTTCCAGGATGGCGTCCTCACGACCAGGTCCGCGCTCGCCCGCATGACGCCGGACGCGCTGCAGTGGCGGATCGAGTCGGGCCGCTGGCAGCAGCCGTGCCGCGGTGTCGTGGTCGCGCATTCCGGGCCGCTGACCACGCCGCAGCAGCTCTGGGTCGCGTGTCTGTGGGCGGGACCCGGAGCTGCGCTGGGCGGGCTGACGGCGGCCAGGCTCTGGGGGCTGCGCGGATTCGACGCCAATGACGACGCCATCCAGCTGATCCTGCCGCCGGGCCGGGAACGCAAGGTTGCCCGTCCCCCGTTGCGCCTGATCACGTATTACTCGCGGCACCTCACGGGGGCCGATGTGCACCCGGCCCGGCAGCCGCCGCGCACCCGGGTCGCCCGGTCGCTGGTTGACGCGGCCGCCTGGCGTTACGGCGACCGCGGCGCGCAGGCCGTTCTCGCCGCCGGCGTCCAGCAAGGGCTGGTCCTGCCCGGGCACTTGACGGGCGAGCTCGACCGGAACCGGCGGGTCCACCGGCGCAAGCTCATGAGCGAGACCATCAGCGATATCGCCGGAGGCTGCGGCGCGCTGTCCGAGCTGGACTTCCTCCGGAACGTGATACGCCCTCATCGCCTGCCCGAGCCCGATCGCCAGGTTCCGCGCGCCGACGAGGCAGGCCGACGGCGCTGGCTGGACGCGGTCTGGGAGAAGGCCAGGCTCATCGTCGAGGTCGACGGCGCCGGGCACGCCGACATCCTCCAGTACTGGAAGGACATGGACCGGGATAGCCAGCAGAAGTTGTCCGGGTACGACACCTTGCGGTACGCCTCGTTCGCCGTCCGCTATCACGCGGATTACGTGGCCGGCCAGATCCGGCAAGTCCTGCGTGACCGCGGCATGCAGTGCTGAGTAGGAATACTCATTTACCCCCCATCGCGTCCATGGGTAGTGTCGCATCCGAAACGCGCTGCCGCCCGCGGCGGAGTCAGGAGCCCAGCGCGGCTAATCATCGAGGGACGCGGCGATCTCCGCGATGCGGGTGCGGATCCAGGTGTGGGCGGGGTCGGCGTCATGGCGCGGGTGCCACCACAGCATCTCGGTGATGGAGGGCAGCGGCACCGGCGACTCCAGCAGGCGGACCGCCGCCGTCCGGCGCAGGAACGGCGCTGCCTTCTCGGGGACCACGGTGACCAGGTCGGTGCCCTCCAGCAGGAACGGGGCGAGCAGGAAGCTCTCCACGGTGAACTCGATCCGGCGCGGCACCAGCGATCGCGCCAGGTGCTCATCGACCATGGACACCGGCTGCCCGCGGCCCATCGAGTAGACCAGGTGCCCCAACGCCAGGTAGGCCTCCAGCGTCAGGTGGTCGCCGACGACGGAGTTGCCCTCCCACACGCAGCACAGCCACCGGTCGGCCCACAGCC
This sequence comes from Streptosporangiaceae bacterium, assembly GCA_025935815.1. Classification (GTDB taxonomy): domain Bacteria; phylum Actinomycetota; class Actinomycetes; order Streptosporangiales; family Streptosporangiaceae; genus Trebonia. The sequence continues at coordinate 3,043 of JAICUO010000479.1, read as the reverse complement.
GCGCGCGGGCCAGCGCCACCACGGGCATGGTCTCGGCGGGCGCGCTCGCCAGGTCGATGTCGCCGGCGCGGAGCAGCCGGACCGCGGCGGGCGAGCGGGGCAGCACCCGGATCGGGACGGCCGGCGCCGCCACGGCCAGGTGCCGCACCAGCGGGCCGATGAGCATCAGCAGGCTGTAGTCGGAACAGCTGACGGTGAACGTCGCCCGGTCCCGCACCGGGTCGAAGGACGGACGCGGCTCCAGCGCCCCCCGGATCAGCGTGAGCGCGTCGCGCACTGGCTGGCGCAGCGCCTGCGCCCGGGGCGTCGGCACCAGGGCCAGCCCCTCGCGGACGAGCAGCGGGTCCCCGGTCAGCTTGCGCAGCCGGCCGAGCGCGTTGCTCATGCCCGGCTGGCTGAGGCCGATCCGGCTCGCGGCGCGGGTCACGCTGCGTTCTTGCATCAGCGCGTCGAACGCGACGAGCAGGTTCAGGTCAACTCCGGATAGCTCCATGACTCGACGTGTACCAGGGGTTCATTCAGCAAGGCAATGGGAGGCATTCATAAGATCCGTTTGCCGCATGAATCGCGGGGATGCCACGATCTGGCCATGACAGTCCCGCAGTCACCCGTTACCGAGGTGCCCGTTCTCATCGTCGGCGGCAGCCTCGTCGGCCTGTCCACCGCGATGCTCTTGGCCTGGCACGGCATCGAGTCGCTGGCCGTCGAGCGGCACGCCAGCACGGCCATCAACCCTCGCGCGGGCCACTTCAACCTGCGCACCCTGGAGATCTTGCGCTCGGCCGGGCTGGAAGGCACCGTGCGGCGCCGGTCGGAGCAGCAGTACGTCCCCGACGGCGGCATCAGCAACGTCGAGTCGCTGGCCGGCCGGGAGATCATGAGCTTCTTCACGAACCTGAACGCGGGCGTCGACGAGTTCAGCCCGACCGTCCGCACGTTCATCGACCAGGACGCCCTGGAGCCGATCCTGCGCGCCCGCGCCGAGGAACTCGGCGCCCGGCTGCGCTACCGCACCGAGTGCACCGCCCTGGACTCCGACGACGACGGCGTCACCGCCACGCTCGCCGACCTCGACGCCGGCTCGACGTCACAGGTCCGGGCCAGGTACGTCGTCGCCGCCGACGGCAACCGCAGCCCGGTCCGGAGCCGGCTCGGCATCGGCATGCGCGGGCACGGCGTCATGTCGGACAGCATCACCATCTACTTCCGCGCCGACGAGGACCTGTCGCCGCTGCTGGCCGGGCGCAACCAGGGCGTCCTGTACGTAACGAATCCGGTGCTGCGCGGGTTCTTCCGCCTGGACCGCAGCGGCAACGCGGGCTTCCTGGTCGTCAACCTCATTGGCGACATCGCCCGCCCCGAGATCGTCGCCGCCTACCCGGACGCCCCGTGGGCGAACGTCGCCGCCGGCATCACCGAGGCGAAGGCGCTGGAGCTGCTGCGGGCCGCGATCGGCGTCCCCGGCATGCCGGTCACGATCAAGGACATCGCCACCTGGCGCGCCACCGCCGACCTGGCCGACCGCTACGGTGACGGCCGGATCTTCCTGGCCGGCGACGCCGCGCACGTGGTCCCGCCCAACGGCGGCTTCGGCGGCAACACCGGCGTGCACGACGCGCACAACCTCGCCTGGAAGCTAGCCGCCGTCTTGAACGGCACCGCCGGGCCGGGGCTGCTCGACAGCTACGAGGCCGAGCGCCGCCCGGTCGGTGACTTCACCGTGGAGCAGTCCTACTCCCGGTACGTCACCCGCGTCGCTCCCTACCTCGGCACCGACGGCGTCCAGCCCGTCCTGGATGACCTCTACCTGGAGCTCGGCTACCGCTACGCCTCCGCCGCCATCTTGACCGAGCCTGGCGATGACGCCACGCCGGTGCATCCCCGGGAGGGCGGCGGCCGTCCCGGCACGCGCGCCCCGCACGCCTGGGTGAACCGCGACGGGCAGCCGGTCTCCACGCTGGACCTGTTCGGCCGGAACTTCACGCTGCTGGTCGCGGGCGGCGCCGACGGCGGCGCCTGGCGCGAGCAGGCCCGGATCGCCCGCGCCCGGCTCGGCGTCACCGTGGACGTCTGCCAGGAAGGCGCCGACGTGACCGGGGAATTCGCCACCGCCTACGGCATCACCCCCGGCGGCGCGGCCCTCATCCGCCCCGACGGCTACATCGCGTGGCGCTCGGCGACCACCGCCGACGATGTCCTCACGAGCGTGCTCCGCGCGATCTTGGACCGCCCGGCGTAGGCCCCGGTCGCCCCTGCGGGTTAACGCCGGCGCGCCGCAGATCACGACCGGGCAGGGCGCCGCGTGCAGGAGATCCGTCAGCGTCTTGGTTGGCACCAGCCTGGTCAGCCGGTGGCGCTCGTGCAGGCCGACCACGATGGCTTGCGCGTCGGATTCACGGGCCAGCCTCATCAGCGTGTCCGCGACCGTCCCGTCGTCGGTGACCGCCTGCCCGTCGGCGGGCAACCCCGCCTCCCGGGCCAGCGCGGCGCCCCGTTCCGCGAACTGCCGTGCCCGCTCGGAGGCCGCCAGCTCCGCCTCGAACCCGGCGCCCACGTCAGCGGCGCCGGCCCCGGCCGGCTCTTCCAGCGCCCGCTCGGGCAGGGTCGCCGCTTCGAAGCCGCGGCCGGCTTCCCAGACGAACACCACGAGCGCGGCCTGCGGGGCGAACAAGGCGGCGGCCTCCCGGACGGCCCGCTCCGCGGCGGGCGAGCCATCGAAGCCGATGATTACCGGGCCTGCGCGCATTGCCGTACCTTTCGGTCCTGGCCGCCTGCGCGGCTGGTCACTGCGACAGCCGCAAGCATAACCCCTGCGTAGCCCGTGGCTGTGCCGCCTGCGCGGTGGCCGGGTACCTCGCTAGCCGGGGCTGCCGCCGGCCACGCTGAAGAACAGCACGGCCCCGGCCACGACCACCACCCCGCCCGCGAGCGTCCACAGCCGGGACCGCTTCAGGTCCGCCTCCACCAGCCACGCGTGCGCGAGCGGCAGCAGCGACTGCAGCCCCGCGTCCATCCGCGCCAGGTCTGACTGCAGCCGGGCCAG
>JAICUO010000998.1 GCA_025935815.1 Streptosporangiaceae bacterium | reverse complement strand
CGGGCACCTGCCCTACCAGGCGGCGCTGCTGGTGCTGCTGCTTACCCCCGAGGCGTACCTGCCGCTGCGGGCGGCGGCCGCCCAGTACCACGCCAGCGCGGAGGGCACCGCCGCCGCCGAGACCATCTTCGCCATCCTGGACGCCCCCCTGCCGCCGCCCGCCGCCCGGGGCACCGCCGCGCCGGGGGCCAGGGCGCCGGTCCCTGACCTCCGCTCGGCCGCGATAAGGCTGGCCGGGGTGACCGTGGCGTACCCGGGTGGTGACCGCCCGGCCCTGGAGGGACTCGACCTGGATATCGGCCCTGGTGAGCTGATCGCGCTCATCGGGGCGAGCGGGGCCGGCAAGACCACCGTGCTGCGGCTGCTGCTGAGGTTCATCGACGCGAGCGCGGGAACCGTCCGGGCCGGCGGAACCGACCTGGCCGCCATCCCGGCCGGCCCGTGGCGCGCCCAGATCGCCTGGGTCCCCCAGCACCCACGGCTGTTCCCGGGGTCGGTGGCCGACAACATCTGCCTCGGCCAGCCCCGCGCCTCCCGCGCGGCCATCATGGGCGCCGCCCGGCTGGCCGGGGCGGCCGCCTTCATCGAGGCGCTCCCGCACGGCTATGACACCCCGCTGGACGAGCAGGCCGCCCGGCTGTCGGCCGGACAGCGCCAGCAACTCGCCCTGGCCCGGGCGTTCCTGCGGGACGCGCCGCTGCTGCTGCTTGATGAGCCAACGGCTCACCTCGCCCCGCCCGCCGCCGCCGCGATCGACGACGCGATCCGCGGCCCGTTCGCCGGGCGCACGATCATCGTGGCCACCCACCGGGCCGCGGGACTGGCCGGCGCCAGCCGGGTGATCACCGTGGGCGGTGACCGTCGCGCGGAACCGGCCTCCCGGCTGGCCAGCCCGCTCGCCGGGGCGGTCCCCCGGTGACCGCCGGCCCCGAGCCCGCTGGCCTCGTGTCCGCTGGCAGAGCCCGGGACCGGCGGCCGCCGCTGCTGCGGCTGCTGGCGATGGCCCGGCCGCTGCGGGGCAGGCTGCTGGGCGCGGCGGCGGCCGGCGCGGCGGCCACCGGGTGCGGCACCGCCCTGCTCGCCCTGTCCGGGTTCCTGCTCGCCAGGGCCTCTCAGCACCCCCCGATCCTGGCCATATCGGTGGCGGTGGTCGCGGTCCGCGCGCTGAGCGTCGGCCGTGGCGTGTCCCGCTACCTGGAGCGGCTGGCCTCCCACGACGTCGCCTTCCGGGTGCTGGGCCAGGTGCGGCTGGCGATCTGGCGGCGGCTGGAGGCCCTCGCACCCGCCGGGGTGGCGCTGTTCCGGTCCGGGGACCTGCTCGCCCGGCTGGTCTCGGACGTGGACGCCACGCAGGACCTGTTCATCCGCGGCGTCACTCCCTTGCTGGCCGCCGCCCTGGTCGGCGGGGCCGCGGTGACCGCGTGCCTGTTCATCCTCGCCCCGGCCGCCGGGGTGCTCGCGGCCGGGCTGGCGCTGTTCAGGACCGGGGACCTGCTGGCCCGGCTGGTCTGCGACGTGGATGCCACCCAGGACCTGTTCATCCGCGGCGTCACCCCGGTCCTGACGGCGGTCCTGGTCGGCGGCGGCGCGGTGACCGTCTGCCT
>JAICUO010000276.1 GCA_025935815.1 Streptosporangiaceae bacterium | reverse complement strand
GGGCGAGTGACGCCCACCGCGGCGAGCTCACGGCTCCATGACGCCCGGTCGCTGCCGGAACGGCAGGCCGCCCGCCGGCAGGCGGCGGTCATGCTCAACGGCCCGCCAGTCAACAGCCAACCCCCGCCTCGCGCAGCCGGCCGACCCGCTGGCTGGCCAGGTAGGAGTACGGGCAGTTGAAATCCCCGTAAATGATCATTGTCATGACGGCCTCCCCAGATTCGCGGGCGCCGGTGTCTGCCCGAGGGCCGGTAACCTCGCACCCTCGCGGTTTATCCCTGTGTCTGTTCCCGTGACGGCAGCGCAGCGACGAACGGGGTGTCCGCGCCGGCGACGCCGAGCTTGCCGGCGCCGCCGGGCGAGCCGAGGGGCTCATCGCGGCCGGGCAGCGGCTCAGCGAAGAACTTCGCGTTCTCCACGGCGTACACCTGCCACTGCTCCGGGAGATCGTCCTCGTAGTAGATCGCCTCCACCGGGCACACCGGCTCGCACGCCCCGCAGTCCACGCACTCGTCCGGGTGGATGTACAGCATCCGCTCGCCCTCGTAGATGCAGTCCACCGGGCACTCATCCACGCACGCCCGGTCCAGCACGTCCACGCACGACTCCCCGATCACGTAGGTCATCCTGCGTCCTCCCTTCCCGCATCGCGTCAGCTTAGTTTAAATGATCATAATTGTGAAAACAATAACGACAGCGTCCGGCATCCCCGCGGACTGCCGCGAAGCGCCGACCGGGCAGACCCGCCGTCAACCCGGCGGACCTGATCGCCGCAGGGAAGGCACTCGGGACAGGGTGTGAGGAAGGGCGTCACCGCGGTACCGGCAGCGGCTGGGTAACCTGGCAGTATCCTTTGCGCTGATCCGGCTGCACGCGCGGCCAGGGAGGGCTGGGCGGATGTGACCGAAAACTGTCTGCGGGCAGCTATGGCGGCCCCACGGCGACTCCAGACGGCAGGGCGCCCCGAGCAGATTCCAGCCCGGCTGGAAAACGATGCGGAATCGGCGGAACCCCGACTGCGATGAGTCGCTGTGGTGGCGGCTTCCTGGCAAGGCATACCAGGGCGGACGACATCTGCAAGGAAACGGCAAGCCCCGGTCGCTAACGTCCTGGTTCGTGCATCAGCGCTCAGCAGGGCAGGTGTCAGGGGGTATCCGATGACAGTGCTTCAGCGGCGGCCGGGCGCGACCGTGAGGCCGCGTGCGCAGCGCAAGGGCCAGATCCTGGCGGGCTGGCTGTCGTCCACTGACCACAAGGTGATCGGTCACATGTACTTGATCACCTCGTTCTTCTTCTTCCTGTGCGCCGGCGTGATGGCCATGATGATGCGCATCCAGTTGCTGGGCCCGAACCAGCATTTCGTGTCCGATCAGCAGTACAACGAGCTCTTCACCATGCATGGCACGCTGATGCTCCTGCTGTTCGCCACCCCGCTGTTCATCGGGTTCGCCAACGAGCTGATCCCGCTGCAGATCGGCGCGCCGGACGTTGCGTTCCCGCGGCTGAACCTGCTCAGCTACTACTTCTTCGCGTTCGGCGGTCTCATCCTGCTGTCCAGTTTCCTGTCCCCGGGCGGGTCGGCGGCGTTCGGCTGGTATGGCTACTCGCCGCTGACCAGCGCAACTTACTCACCGGGCATCGGCGGCGACCTGTGGGTCATGGGCCTGGTGCTGTCCGGGCTCGGCACGATCCTGGGAGCGGTCAACTTCACCACCACGATCTTCTGCATGCGCGCGCCGGGCATGACGATGTTCCGCATGCCGATCTTCACCTGGAACGCGCTGCTCACCTCGATCCTGGTGCTGCTGGCATTCCCGGTGCTGGCCGCCGCGCTGCTCGTCCTCGAGGTCGACCGGCGGCTCGGCGCCCAGGTGTTCAGCGCGAACTCCGGCGGCGCGCTCTTGTGGCAGCACCTGTTCTGGTTCTTCGGCCACCCTGAGGTGTACATCCTGGCCTTGCCGTTCTTCGGCATCGCGACGGAGATCCTGCCGGTGTTCAGCCGCAAGCCCCTGTTCGGCTACAAAACCCTGGTCGCCGCCACCGTCGCTATCGCCGGGCTGTCGATGACCGTGTGGGCGCACCACATGTTCAGCACCGGCGCGGTCCTGCTGCCGTTTTTCTCGTTCATGAGCTTCTTGATCGCGATCCCGACCGGATCAAGTTCTTCAACTGGACCGGCACCATGTGGCGTGGCCAGCTCACCTTCGAGCCGCCGATGCTGTTCACGATCGGCTTCCTGGTCACGTTCCTGTTCGGGGGGATCACCGGCGTCATGCTCGCATCCCCGCCGCTGGACTTCGCGGTCACCGACTCCTACTTCGTGGTAGCGCACTTCCACTACGTGCTGGCCGGCACGGTGCTGTTCGCGATGTTCGCCGGGTTCTACTTCTGGTGGCCGAAGATGACCGGCACGATGCTGAACAGCCGAGTCGGCAAGCTGCAGTTCTGGCTCATGTTCGTCGGGTATCACATGACGTTCCTGGTCCAGCACTGGATGGGCGTCGAGGGCATGCCACGGCGCACGGCGAACTACCCGCTACTGCCCGGGAACGTGACCATCCTCAACATCATCTCCAGTGTCGGGTCGTGGATCCTGGCCCTGTCCATCCTGGTGTTCCTGTGGAACATGTACGCGTCGTGGCGGCACGGGGTGCGGGTTACCGAGGAAGACCCGTGGGGATACTGCTCCTCGCTGGAGTGGGCGACGTCCTGCCCGCCGCCGCGGCACAACTTCTACCGCATACCGCGGATCCGCTCCGAGCGGCCCGCGTTCGAACTGCACTACCCGCACATCAAGGCCGGCGCGGCATCCAAGGGCATCGAGCAGACCATTCCCTCGCTCCGCGATGCGGTCAGCAACGGCCGGCCCCGGCCGGAATGACGCGGTTACGGGCCTGGCTCCGGCGTGGCGTTGACGGTCGTCTTGGCTTGGCGAACAGCAGAGAGACCGACGCTGCCCACCCGCACCGCTGACGCAACCGACCGCAGCGGGCATCGTCGTCCTCGTTCGTTGCCACTAGGGGAGAAGTTCCTAATTCGGACATCACTCCTCGATCGGGAACCGCGGGCCTCGGATTCCCGACCGTGCCGCTCAGTGCTTCGGCGGCAGCAGCGTCTTGTTTTATGTCTGCAGGGCGTCAGTGCGGGCGTCGTAGGCGGCGCGCGCGTCGTCGATCCCGGCGAGGTGCGCGATGCTCCGTCCCAGCAGTGGCGCGGTGGCCTCGCGCAGGGTGACTCCCATTTCGGTTAGCTCGTACGTCACATGCGGCGGCATGGCGCTGTGGCGGTGCGTGTCAGGATTCCGTCACACGCCGCGGCTGCCAGGGCCTCCTGCCGGCCGGGCAGGCCGGGGCACGGCGCGTACGGCGCATGGCAGCGCTCCGTGTGTTCCCAGGCGTATATCGCGACCAGCTTCCGCATGCCGCAGCCGGGCTTCGGCGGCCGTCCAGGCGAGCGCGGCCACCGAGCCCGCCGAGCCATCGACCCCGACCACGATCCGTCGCCTGCCGGGTATGCCGTCCCCGGTGCCCGGCCGGCGCAATCCGGCCGAGAACGCCCTCAGGACCAGCAGCACGCTCACCGCCTCCACCACATGCGCGGGCAGCAGTGAGCGGCCGGGCTGGGCGGCGTGGAGGGCCAGCGGGTGAATCAGGCCGATGACGATGATGGCACCCAACCCGATGATGAACGCCATCGTGGGCAGCAGGAAAGCCCGGGCCGCGTCCCCTAGGCCGCGCAAGTTGAACACCGTGACCAGGGCGAGAATGCCCAGGCAGATCGGCGCAGTGGCCGGACTCAGGCCGGGGATGGCCGAGGTCAGCGAGGCAACCCCGGCGGCGATGGACACCGCGACGGTCAGCGTGTAGTCAACCACCAGCGCGGCGGCGGCGACCAGGCCGGCGCGAGAGCCGAGGTTGGCCCGCGACACCGCGTAGGCGCCCCCGCCGCCCGGGTAGGCGTCGATGACCTGCCGGTAGGAGAAGACCAGGATGGCCAGCAGCGCCACGATCGCGGTGGTGATCGGCAGAATCAAGGGCAAGGCCCCCGCGCCCGCCACGGCGAGGACGGCGACAATCGCCTCCGGGCCATAGGCCACCGAGGTCAGCGCATCCAGGGACAGGGCCGGCAACCCCTTCAGGGGGGTGATCTGCTCCTTGGACACATCGCGCGTCCCCACAGCGGCGGCCCGGTCAGGAAGCGCCACACCACCGTCACTGTGCCCGGCCCGTCCGGCCGCCCTGAGTCACCACCGTACTTTACACAACCGCATCCCTGACGCCGGCCAGGGCAGCTGTGATGCGGGGACCGGCTGCCCGCGGCCGCGTGCGCCGCCAGACCAGCAGCTGAACAGTCACCGGCTGATCCCCTGTGTCGGTCCCTGCCCAGGCCGTCTGGGGGCTACGAGCCTGGCCCAGTGTCGCGCTGACGGTGATCTTCGCCCCGGCGAACAGCCGGGTGTGGGAGGAAGCGATGGCGGGAACGCCGCCGGCCTCGTCGAGGGTGACGGTGGCGGTGACGGCCAGCCGTGCCGGGACGGCATGGTGCTCGCCGAGCCGCAGCGCGAGCGCCATCGCGTAGCAGGCGGAGTGCGCTGCGGCGGCCAGTTCCTCGGGGCTGGTTTTACCGTCGACCCGCTCGGTCCGGGCCGCCCAGGTCACGGGCAGTTCTCCGGCCGCGCCGCTGCCGGGTCCGTATCATGCCGACGCCGCTGGCCAGCGGGCCTTCCCACATGGTCTGCGCTCTCCGCGCCGCGATCACCATGAATGCCTCCTCATAGAGCGAAGTCACGCGCGCCGCGACGATAGCGCCGACCGCTTGCGGTTTCCTCATGAGTCTCAGGCCGCCGCCTGCCGCTTGTCCTGCGGTGGCTAGTCAGAGCCCGGCTAGTTCGCGCAGCCGGGGCAGGAGGATCAGGTACCCGCCCTTCTCGGCCGCCTGCAGCGCGTCCGCGGCGGCGTGGCAGGCCTGGTCATCATCCTGGGCGGCGAGCAGTTCGGCGTGCGCCCAGCGGGCCTCGTAACGGGTGAGCGGCGGGCCGGCGGACAAGGCGGCGCGGACGTGCGGCGCGGCCTCCAGCGGGCGTCCCTGCCGGGCGAGGCATGCTCCCAGCCGGGCCGATGCCCAGGCCCCGAAGAGCGGGTTCGCCTCAGCGGCGCGCACCGCGTGCCGGAACGCCTCCTCTGCCTGGTCCGGCTTTCCGGCTGTCTCCCAGGCGATGCCCAGGCCGCGCAGCGCGGCAGCGGCGCACGCCGCGTGCCGGATGCCGGATGCGATGGCCAGCGCCTGCGCCGCTGATTCGACCGCCTCGCCGGCGCGGCCGGCGAACGCGAGCGCCTCGCTGCGCCGCCACAGGCATTCGCTCTGCACGACCGGGTAACGGGCCGCTTCCGCCCAGGCCAGGGTTGCCTCGATCTCGGCCAGGCCGGCCTGCGGCTCGCCCAGGAACGCCAGGACGTGGCCGCGGGTGGCGCGCGGGCTCCACAGCCAGAGCACCTCGGCCGGCGTAAAGGGCAGGTCGGCCAGGTCAGCGAGCCGGGCGGCGGCTTCCCGCAGCCGCCCGGCCATGTACCGGTTCATGGCCTGCCAGTACAGCACCCGTGCCTGGCCGCGGACATCGCCGGCCTGCTCAAGCAGCTGGCGGGCACGCCGGAGGCGGCGCCCGGACCGGGCCAGGTTCCCGGCCGGCAGGTCGATGACCGCGCCGGCTGCCAGCGCCTGGCCCAGGGCCTCCGGCCGGTTCCCGGCCTCGGCGATCGCCAGCTCCACCAGTTCCTCACCGCGGGCCATGCTGGCCGACCGGGCTTCCAGGATCGCTAGCTGGGCCAGGATCTGGGAGCGTGCCGCCGGGTCGGCGGAGTTTGCCAGCGCCGCAGCCAGGTCGGCGCGGGCGCCGGCGAGCAGGCCGCGACGCAGGCGCGCCTCGGCGCGGGCCCGCAGCAGCAGCGCCTGGGCCATCGGGGGCGGGTTCAGGCCCAGTCCCGTCTCGGCCAGCTGGATCGCCTCGTCACACTCGCGGCGCTCGAGCCGGAGCGCCGCCGCGGCAGCGCAGGCGGCCGCGGCCCCGGCCCGGTCACCTCCGGCGGCCAGGTGCGCGGCGATCTCGGCGGCATCCGCGTTACCGTGCTCCAGCGCCTGTGCCAGCAGAAGGTGCGCGCGTGCCGTCCGGGCCGGGCCGGGCGTGCGCGTCACCTCGTGGGCGGCCGGCGGGTGCGTGGGGTCCCAGCCGTCCGGTCCTGGCTGCGCCAGCCCGGCACGGGCCAGCTCGTCCAGGCCGTCCAGAACCTCCCGGAGGGCCCGCCCGCTGGCCTCGGCCAGCAGCGCGGGCGGGGCGGGTCTGCCGAGCAGGGCCAGCAGGGCCAGCAGTTCCCGCTCGCGGCCGGGCAGCCCGGCCAGCCGGGAACGGCAGTCTGCGGCAGCTGGGAGGATCGCCGTGCGTTCTTCCTCGGTGCCGGGCAACGGCACGGGTTCAGCCCGGCGCGCGGCCGTGACCCCCGGCCGGCCGGAGGCTGGCGTCGCCGGTTGCCTGTGCAGGATGCGCTGGCGCAGCTCCAGCGCTTCGGTGGAGGGGGTAAGCCCGGCCTCGTCGGTCAGCCGGCCGCTGAACGAGTCGAATGCCGCCAGCGCCCCGGCCGGGTCACCGCCGGCGTCCAGCGCCCGCACGGCCAGCATCGCCGAGGCTTCCCGCAGCGGATCCCGGGCCGTCGCCCGCTCGGCCCATGTGCCGGCGCTGGCCGGGTCGCCGCACGCCAGCGCCGCCGCCGACGCGCCGTCCAGGACGTCGGTCAGCGCCAGGGACAGGCAGCGGCGGTCGGGTTGCGCCCAGTCCGCGTAGGTGTCCTCGGCGAGCGGCTCGCCGCGCCATAGCTCCAGCGCGTCGCGGAAGCAGGCCAGCGCCTGCGCGGGGCGGTCCGAGAGCAGCCGCCGGCCATCGCCGGCCGCGGCAAGGAACGCCTCGGCGTCGACCCGGCATTCGCGGCCCTCGGTAAGGCTGTAGCCGCCGGGGCCGGTGCGGATCAGCGCCGGGTCGCCCAGCGCCCGCCGGATCCGGCTCACCAGCACCTCGATGTTGCCCCTGGGATCGGCCGGGGGTCGCCGGGGCCAGAGGGCGTCGGCGATCATGTCCTTGGGGATCAGAGTTCCCCGCCGCACTGCCAGCAGCCGCAGCAGCTGCTGAGGCAGGCGGCCGCCGAACGCGCGCAGCGGGATCTCTTCCTCCCCCCGCAGCACCGCGAACCGGCCAAGCAGCCGGATCTGCACGACTGCAGCGCGGGCCGGAGAGCCGGCCGCTGCATCCGCCTTCCGCCGCCGGCTGTTACCTGCCGGCTGCGCCGGGAAAGGCCCTGCGCGCTCAGCACCCTCGGTAAGGATGCTCATTGCCGCCACCACGCCACGCTCCGCCTCCGTTCACGAAGGCCGTCCCATGCCTTCCGGGTATGGCCCTACAGCGTTATACACACCGTCCGTCTCATGAAAACGACCCCCGGAGGGGACACGCGAGGCTCGCCCGCCGGGCCGGCGCGAGCGACCAGGAGATCATGGAGGCAATCTGGGTTGCCGCCGAGATGCGCGCGGGCGGCGCGTTCGCGCACTCCACGATCGCGTTGTACGGCCTTGACGACCAAGGACAGTAACGGCCGCCGCCCCCAGGCGGCGGCCTGCCGGCGCCACCGCCACGGGGGACACCTTTATCTGCCCGGCAGGTGGCCGGAAACGTGCCGGCATCTCAGCGGGCGCCGGGTGCCATCGGCGCCCCGTTCAGGTACCCGGCCAGGGCGACGCCCCCGCGCGGGCTGGCCTCGGCGAGTGCGTGCACGCCGTCGCCGCGGGCCGAGCCGTCCGGTGTCGCGGTGGCGGCGGCCGCCGCCGTGGCCTGCCCTTGCGCCTGCGCGGCGTTGTCGAAGAAGCGCAGCAGTTCGACCGGGAAGGGCATGACCAGGGTGCTGTTCTTCTCGGCCGCGACCTCGACGACGGTCTGCAGCAGCCGCAGCTGGAGCGCGGCCGGGTCGGCGGACATCACCGTGGCGGCCTCGGCGAGCCTGGTGGATGCCTGGTACTCGCCGTCAGCGGCGATGACCCGGGCGCGGCGCTCCCGCTCGGCTTCGGCCTGCCGCGACATCGACCGCTTCATCGACTCGGGCAGGGAGATGTCCTTCAGCTCGACCCGCTCCACGAGGATGCCCCACGGCTCCTCGGTGGGAGCGTCGATGACGTCCTTGAGGTGGGCGTTGACCTGCTCCCGGCCGGACAGCAGCTGGTCCAGGTCGTTCTGGCCGATGACCGACCGCAGCGAGGTCTGGGCGACCTGCGAGACCGCGTGGTGGTAGTCCTGCACGTTGACGATCGCCTTGAACGGGTCGACCACCCGGTAGTAGACGACCGCGTCCACCCGGACGGTGACGTTGTCGATGGTGATGGCCTCCTGGGCGGGAACCGCCACCACGACGAGCTGCATATTGACCTTGCGCAGTCGGTCCGTGACCGGGTTGACCCAGGTCAGCCCTGGATTGCGGACACCTGGGAGCGCCCTGCCGAAACGGAAGACGACGCCCTGCTCCCACTGTGTGATGACCTTGAAGCCGAACATTTCCAGCCGTCCCATCCCCGGCGCTCGGTGCGCCGGGCTAACGTGCCGGGGCGGCGCGGAGCCGGAATCACGCGTGTACGGACCGCCCCATCTCACTCCTATTATACACAAGTTTACTTGTTAATACAATCCAGATAGGTTATAACGGGCCGTGGATGGCCCGCCCCTCGACCCTGATCGACATCGGCCGTATCCCCGAGCTGCGCGGCGCCCGCGACGACGGCGACACGGTCGTGATCGGCTCGGCGGCGAGATGACGTTCGAGCTGGCAGAGAAGGTCACGAGTCACGCCAGCGAGCCTTTCCGGCGAGCGCTGTCGGCGGCGCGTTGCAGAGCCTCGATTCCCGACCGCAGCCTGGCATGGTCGCGCGCGAGCTGGCCTGTCCCCGATCCGGTGCGGGAGGGGAAAAGGAAGGCCTCCTCGTCGGCGACCTGCCGGAGCACTTCAGTGCTGAGAGAGCCGAGCAGCGCTCTGCAGTTCTGCGGCGGGCCAGCCGCCAGCGGCTGCCGCGGACAGCAGGGCCTCGGCCCGGACTACGACCTGTCTCAGCAACTGGCCGTGCTCATCGGCCAGGCCGGTAGCCGGGGCCGCAGGAGCCTCGCCGGCCCTCTGTGCGGGCGTACGTATATAGCGGACTTATGGTCATTCGCGCTGCCTCCTGCCGCGGGTGAGCCCGTGGGGCGGTGAAAATAACCGGATGAGCGCGTCGACGATCTCGGCCCGGTGCAGCCGGGTTTGCCGTCGCATCGGGTCGATGCGCCTGGCTCATGCCACCCGCGGCTGCCGGAACAGCGGCACCCGGTTGGCGATGGCCTCCGCCCCGGTCAGCGCGTTGCACCCGGCGGAGAACGCCTTCAGCACCAGCACCACGCTGACCGCCTCCAGGCTGCGGGGACGGCAGCAGCGGGCGGCCCGGCTGGGCGGCGTGCAGGGTCAGCGGGGTGGATCAGGCACCGTTACGGATTGCCCGTCGCGCTCCCTGCCTGGCATGCCCGTACAGTGCGCGCGCCCGCCGCGCGGCTTCATCCAGTGCGTCACGGATACTGTCACGATTGTGCCGGGTCGGCTATCACGAGCCTGACCCGCGTTGCTTGCAGGGAAGTTGCAGGCACCTGTTGTCATGATCAGCGCATGCAGGTGTACGGGCTCATGCCCCCAGTGCGCTCATATCGGAGATGATTGCCATGATCCGGCATCCGGCGTTCACCGCCCAGCCGTGGTCGGTTCGCGAGACTGCGCTGCACCCGGGTGTGCTCGCCCAGTCCGAGTCGGTGTTCGCGCTGGCTAACGGGCATATCGGGCTGCGGGGGAACCTCGACGAGGGGGAGCCGTCCGGCCTGCCGGGCACCTACCTGAACGGCTTTCACGAGCTGCGGCCGCTGCCGTACGCCGAGCCGGGCTACGGTGACCCGCAGTCGGGCCAGGCCCTGGTGAACGTCACCGACGGCAAGCTGATCCGGCTGCTGGTCGATGACGAACCGTTCGATGTGCGTTACGGACAGTTGC
>JAICUO010000484.1 GCA_025935815.1 Streptosporangiaceae bacterium | reverse complement strand
GATGCGCACGCTGGGCACCGCCGCCTGTCCGCCCTATCACCTGGCGGTGGTGGTGGGCGGCACGTCGGCCGAGTACACGCTGAAGGTGGCCAAGCTGGCTTCCGCCCGCTACCTCGATACGTTGCCCAGTTCGGGGGACCCGCTCGGGTACGGGTTCCGCGACGTTGAGCTGGAGGCGACGGTGCTGGAGATCACGCGGAAGATCGGGATCGGAGCGCAGTTCGGCGGCAAGTACTTCTGCCACGACGTGCGGGTCATCCGGCTGCCCCGGCACGGCGCGTCGTGCCCGGTCGCGATCGCGGTGTCCTGCTCGGCTGACCGGCAGGCGGTCGGCAAGGTCACCGAATCCGGGATCTACCTGGAGGAACTCGAGACAGACCCGGCGCAGTACCTGCCCGACCCCGCGTCACTGGCATCGGCGGACGTCGACGAGGTCGTGGAAATCGACCTTAATCGTCCTATGTCCGAAATTAGAGCGAATTTGACGAGATACCCGGTAAAGACCCGGCTGTCGCTTACCGGGCCAATGGTGGTGGCCCGGGATATCGCGCACGCGAAGATCGCCGAGCGCCTTGACGCCGGCGAGCCGATGCCTTCGTACCTGCGCGACCACCCGGTGTACTACGCAGGGCCGGCGAAGACCCCGGCCGGCTACGCGTCGGGGTCGTTCGGGCCGACGACGGCCGGGCGGATGGACTCTTACGTGGAGCGGTTCCAGTCCCAGGGCGGCTCGCTGGTCATGCTGGCCAAGGGGAATCGCTCCAGCGCGGTCACCCAGGCGTGCAAGCAGCACGGCGGCTTCTACCTGGGGTCGATCGGCGGCGCGGCGGCGCGGCTCGCCCAGGACTGCATAACGCGCGTTGACGTGCTCGAATACCCCGAACTCGGCATGGAGGCAGTGTGGAAGATCGAGGTACGGAACTTTCCGGCGTTCATCATCGTCGATGACAAGGGGAATGACTTCTTTGCCGAGGCGTCAGGCCCCCTCCTGTCCATCGGCAGTCACCCTTAATCCTGGTATCTTCCGGCTATGTCCCCTATGACTGGACGCGTTATCGCGGGACGTTACCGCCTCGCCGAGCCGATTGGCCGCGGGGCCATGGGTGTTGTCTGGCGCGCCAAGGACCAGCTCCTGGACCGGGATGTCGCGATCAAGGAAGTCCGCTTCAACGAGGCACTCGGCGAAGTCGAGCGATCCAACGCCTACAAGCGGACCCTGCGCGAGGCCCGGACTGCGGCGCGGCTCAGTCACCGGGGCGTAGTCACCGTCTTCGACGTGGCCGAGGAAGACGGGCGGCCGTGGATCGTCATGGAGCTCATCCGCTCCCGGTCGCTGGATGAGCTGCTGGCCACCGACGGACCGATGCCGCCCGGGCGCGTGGCCAGGATCGCCCAGCAACTGCTATCCGCGCTGGCGCACGCGCATTCGGCGGGGGTGCTGCACCGGGACGTCAAGCCGAGCAACGTGCTGATCGCGACGGGCGGGCTGGACGAGCGCGCGGTGCTCACCGACTTTGGCATCGCCCAGTTCGAGGGCGACCCGCGGCTGACCCAGACGGGCATGGTCATGGGGTCGCCGGGCTTCACGGCGCCGGAGCGGATCCGGGGCGGGGACGCGACGCCCGCCTCTGACCTGTGGTCGCTCGGCGCGACGATCTACGCGGCCAGCGAGGGCCGCGGGCCTTACGAGCAGCGCGGCGGCGCGATCACCACGATGACCGCGATCATCAACGAGGACGCGCCGGTCGCGCCGTCGGCCGACCGGCTCCAGCCCGTCATCGCGACGCTGTTGCGGCGCGACCCGATGCGCCGGCCGCCGGCCGCGGTCGCCGCGAGCATGATCGCCGAGGTGCTGCCGTTGCTGCCGGAGACCCGGGGCGGCCGTAGCGGCACGGTGCTCTCGCAGTCGCCGGCCGCCGCGCGGCGGCCGCCGCTGGCCGACGCGGTGCGACCGCCGGCGGCGGCGTCGGCGCCCGCCCCGGGGGCGGGGGCCGGATCGGTGCCGCCTCCGGCGCCTTCTGGCGTCGCCGCGACGGGCATCGACCCGCCGGCGCCCAAGGCCGCCGTGGCGAGGGCCGCGGAGGCAGCGAAGGCGGCAGAGGCAGCGAAGGCCGCGGAAGCCGCGAAGGCGGGCGCGGCGGGCGCGGCAGGGGCTGCGGGCCTTGATGCGCCCAAGGGAACTGCGGTGCCCAACGTGACTGCGGAGGCCAACGGAGCTGCCGGGGCTGCGGCGAAGGTGGATGCCGCGCCGACGAGGACGCCAGACGCAGTGGACGCGGGCGTTTCTGAGGCGGCCGCCGCTGAGGACGTGGGCGCGGCTTCGGGATCGGGCGCTGGCCCGGCTTCGGGTCCGGACTCGGTTGAGGAGGCTCCCGACGCGGCGCTCGATGAGGCTGTGCCGGCTGAGGCTGCACCGGCTGAGGCTGCACCGTCCGAGTCAGTGCCGGATAAGTCAGGCCCGGATAGGTCAGCGCCGGCCAAGGAAGCGGCGTTGGCGCAGGCCGCTGCCTCCGACGGGGGCTCGGCGGGCGAGCCGGAACTCGAGCCCACGGCGCGGGGCATCCCAGTGGCCCGCGTGCCCGTCCCGGCGAAGCAGGTTCCCGATAAGGCGGTTCCCGGCCAGGGGGGCGCGGGCGAGTCTGGCGCCGCCCCGGCGGCAGCCGGTAACCCGGCAGCCGGCCCCGGCGACACCGACCAGTACGCGAAGACGTCACTGACGAGTTCCGGCGCGATCTTGGCGGCGGCAGAGAGCAAGAGCGCCGCCGCGGCGGCGAGCAGTCCCGCGGGAAGCGCTGCGGGAACCGGAAGCCCTGCGGGAACCGGAAGCCCTGCGGGCAATGCCACGGGAAGCGAAAGCGCTGCGGGAAGCGGCGCGGCGGGCCACGAGGTGACCGTGAAGGCGAGCACCGCCGCCCCGGCCAGTGCCGCGTCCTCCGGATCGGCGGCACCCGAGCCCACGGTCAAGGTGAGCACTCCGCCAGCCACCCCCAGCGCCACCGTGAAGGCGACCACGCCACAGGCACCCCCCGCGCCGAAGCCTGCCCCACCGAAGCCCACGCCGCCGCAGCCGTCCGAGAAGGACGCCTGGTGGTCCAACGCCTACCAGACACAGGGTCCCTCGTTCTCACCGTCTCAGAACCGGCCTGCGACCCCGCCCGCGCCCGCACAGCCGGGCCCTGCTTCGCCCTTCTCGCAGCCAACGCAGTACGCCCCGCCAGGGCGGTACACCTCGCCAGGACGGCCGCCCGGGCCAGCCACCACTCCGCAGTCGCCGCAAAACTACAACTACCAGTATCCGGCCGGCTTCAACCCGGACGGCAGCGGCGGGCGGGTTCAGCCCACCCCGCCCCGTAAGGGCAGCGCCGGGAAGAAGATCCTCCTCGGCATCCTCGCGGTAATCGTGGTCGCGGCGGTCGTCGTCGCGGCGACGATCCTCGGCAAGCACCACGCGTCCACGCCGAACGCGGCGAACTCATCGACGCCAGCCGGGTCCAACGGCCCGGCGACCTCGGCCAGCCCCGCGCCGGGGGGCCCGGTTCCGCCGGTCACGCGGGACACGCCTACGGTCGTGCGGGCGATCGATGACCACAGCGACACGGTGCCGGGCGGCTACACGCCCTACACGCTGCACCCCTCCGCGGCCGGGACGACGGCCGGCTTCATGCTCGACGTCCCGCCCGGATGGCAGGTTGTGCAGCAGACGCACCAGCGGATCTTCTTCAACGCGCCAGGCGGCCTCAGCAACGTTGAGGTTGACCTCACCCCGCACACCAAGCCGGACATGGTCGCCGAGGCGCAGTTCCTGAAGCAGCGCAGCGTCGGCCAAGGTAAGTTCCCGCAGTACAAGCAGTTGGAGCTCGGCCCCGAGAACGTCCTCGGCACGCGGGGCGCGCTGTGGCGGTTCGACTGGACGAACCCGAAGACCGGCAGGCAGATGCGCGTGGACGACATGCTGTTCGTCTTGCAGACACCGAACGGCCCGCAGTCCTACGCCATCTTCATGACCGCGCCGGACGGGAACGCGGCGGGCAGTTGGAATGCCACGATCTTGCCGATCATCGCCAACATGCTGCAGTCCTTCAAGGAGACCACCTCCTGAGCGGCGGGCGCGATCGCGCGCCCGCTACCACTTCGGCCGCGATCCCCCTTAGTCGTGGTATGCGAGCGGCGCCGGGGCGATGTGGTTCGCCCCGGCGCCGATAGGGGGCTAGTACCAGCCGGTGGACTGCTCGTGGGACCACGCGGCGCACGCAGAGCCATAGGTGCTGTCGATGTAGGACAGGCCCCAGCGGATCTGGGTCGCGGCGTTGGTCTGCCAGTCTGGGCCGGCGCTGGCCATCTTCGAGCCGGGCAGGGCCTGTGGGATGCCGTAGGCGCCAGAGCCCGGGTTCTGGGCGTAAACGTTCCAGCCGCTCTCGTGTGCCCACAGGGAGTCCAGGCACGAGAACTGCCCGGACCGGCCCTCGGAGGCGAGGATCTGCTGCGCGATCTGCCGCGGCGACCCGGACGGGGCCGAATGCGACGAGCTCGAGCCTGCGGAGCTGGAAGAGGTCGAAGAGCTTTGCTGGGCCGCCTTGGCCGCGGCGGCCTTGGCGGCCGCCGCCCTGGCGGCCGCCGCCTTCGCCGCTGCCGCCCTGGCGGCGGCCGCGGCAGCCGCCTGGCGGGCCTGCTCGGCGCGCTTGGCCAGCACCGCGAGGTGTGCCGCGTGCAGGCGGGCCGCTGCCGCGCGCATCTGCGCTATCTGGATCTCGTGGACCCGGCTAGCCGCCGCGGCCTTGCCGCTGCGGACGTCGGCCGCCCCGGTTGCCAGGGAGGCGGACTTCGCTACCGATTGCCGCTGGTGGTTGACGATCGCCAAGTTGGCGGTCGTCGCCTTGCCTGTGAACGCCGCGGGTGACGCGGCGGGCCAGGCGGCCGCCGTTAGGGACACGGCGGTGACGGCGCAGAGCACGCCGCCGCCAACGACAATTGAGAGCTTGCTAGGTCGTGGCATGCGAAAATGCCGAGCCAACTTCGAGCCTTCACTTCTGCGCGGGCGCATGCATGCGCTCCGCGCGAGCTTTCACCCCTGACGTAAAGCGGGCCGTTTCGCCACTCGCGGGCCAACATTTCCCGACGTCGGGCTAACGGACTCGGTGCGAGGTCAGGGCACCAGGGCCGCGCAGAGGCGGCCATCGCGTCAGCCGGGATGCTGTCGATAACAGACCATGCCAGAAGACACGCCGGGCAGTGCACTAATCGTGATGTGATGTAGATCACGTTAACGATATCCGGATTACCGTTTGAAAGGCCGAACCGCTGGTCGGGAGCGGGTTTTAGGCTCCCGACCAGCACTTCCGGAGTTCCTTATGGCGAACGTCACATCTGACCCCAAAATCGCCCACTGTAATAGTTTGAGGCATGAATCGCATTGACGGATTGTGACGTAGACCACACATGAATCCGCTTGCGGAAACGACGTTCCCGGAAACGCGTACTGCGCGTATCGCCAGTTTGCAGCAAAGGCGACACGCGCAGTAACCAAGGGAATAGCCCGGACTAGCTAGATCGGACTAGTTAGCTATGACTAATACCAGCCAGAGGATTCCTCGTGGCTCCAAGCGCCGCACGGGGTCCCGTAGATCTGGGAGATGTAGGTCAGGCCCCACTTGATCTGGGTGGCCGGGTTCGTCCGCCAGTCAGAGCCGGCGGATGCCATCTTCGAGCCGGGCAGGGACTGGGGGATGCCGTAGGCGCCGCTGGCGTTCTCCGCGTCCCAGCGCCAGCCGCTCTCCCGGTTCCACAGGCTTACCAGGCACGAGTACTGCGACCCCTGGTTGAAGCCGTAGCTCGGCAGCATCTTGTAGGCGATGCTCTGCGCCGATCCGGGGTCCGGCGGCGGCGCGGCGGGCGCGTTGCTGGCCGAGGATGAGCCGCTCCCGGTCCCAGTCCCGGTCCCCGTCCCGGTCGTAGCGGAGCTGGCCTGCATTGACGCGAGGACCTTGGACGGGCTCACCATCGCCGGCTTGGATACCGACGAGAGGGTCTGCGCGGCCACGTTCATCACGATGAGCTGCTGGCGCTCCTGCTCGAGCAGGGTGATCGAGTTACTGTGCGGCAGGGAGCTCAGGAAGGGCGTCAGCCCGGCCGCGCCACTGCCATTCGGGCTCATCACGTACGCCGCGATGGTGACGACGGCT
>JAICUO010000634.1 GCA_025935815.1 Streptosporangiaceae bacterium | reverse complement strand
GCCAGGACCCCGGCCGCGATCACGGCCTGCCCGGCCAGCGCTGCGATTATCAGCGACGGCACGGGCCGGCGGCGTAGCTTGCTGCCCATGACTGGACAGTACCCTGCGCCGGGTACCCGGTACACGCGCCCCTGCCAGCAGGCGCGCGAGGGCGCCGGCCCGTCGGCCGGCACGTGCCGGGCCAGGTGGTCTTCAGCGCGGACGGGATGACCAGCGGATGGTCACGACGACCGAATCAGATAGCGCTTCCCAGGTGTTGGGGTGCGATCCTGGTTTACATCTGGTCCAGAGTTGGTGTTCTATGGAATTTCACCTCCGGGGGAGCGAGAAATTCGAGCGTAACACGTGTGGTCTGCGAGCGACGCCCGCGCACAGAATGTTCATTCGTGGGATGATCCTGGTGGTCAGGCCGAATGTTATGGGCAGGCCGACGTTGGCATTCCTGGTCATTCGTCGAGATCCCAGAATCTGTTGCTGAGATCTAAGGGTTTTCGATAAGCTCCGATTCAGTGAAGCGGGCCGGGGCCGCCCGGTGACCGAGCACAAGGGGCGGGAATGGGACTGTTTGGAAACAAGAAGCCGAAGCTTCCGAGCTACGCCGGTGCGGGCCTCGACGCCCTGCTCCAAGACCCGGAGTGGGCCTACGCGATCAGCCAAGCCGGGATCGACGCCAAGCGCTGCGAGATCGTGCTGCGCCTCGCCGACCCGACGGTTGGCACGGGGGGTGTCCCGGAGAATCCGTCGCCCGCGATCTTGTTCGGTCAAGGCAACACCCTGGCCCTAGCGTTCCCGGCGGAGCGCGAGATCAGGGTAATAAAGCGTGACAAGTCGAGGGCTCAGCTGCAGACGCAGCGGTCCGGCTGGTTCCAGATTCTTTTCGGGCCGGCTAACAGCCTTGACGGCTTCATGTTCTGGGGTTCACAGGACAACCTCAAGCTGGGCACTCCCGAGGGTGACAAGTTCGGGAGCGCTATGTCCGCGTTCCTGAAAGGTCAGTTGAAGCCTCAGCAGGTAGTGGGCACACCGCAGGCTCTTGTTTCGGCTGGATTTTCGGTCGCGCCCCCCGTGCCGGCCTTCGAGGATCCGGAAGACGCTTTGCGGGCGAAGATGGTGTACTCGGTTCACGGTGCGCTCGAAGAAATGATGAACAGGTACTCGCAGTGCTTCGAGAAGGCGGAAGCCGTCGAGAAGGCGTACGGCATGGCCAACACCGCGTATGTCAATGGCGTGCGTCAGCACGAGCTGTCCCAGGCTTCTTTTCGTGGCCTTGGCGTCAGGTCGGAGCGTGAGCTGGAGGGCATGCTGGCCGGTCTCCGGGAAGCGACCGTCGCGGCCCAGAACCAGTGGAGGGACCTGCTCTTTCTGCTTCCTGGCACCGAGCACGACATCATGAGGGTCAGCACCTGGTGCCTGTCACACGGTATCGATTCAGAGGTGGTGGGTTCCCTGCTCGGCAACAGCATGTTCGTTCACGCGGACTTTGGCCTCACCAGGGATTCCTTCTGGGCCGAGAACGAGCGCGTTATCGCCGCGGCGCAGAGCGGCGGCCAGTAAACCTGCTCGATGCATCGGCCCGTCCCCGGCTCCGGGAGCGGGCACTCGATGGCACCCGGCCGAGCGGGTCCGGTACCGGCACGACGATGCGGGCCCGGATTGCGGCGACGGCAGCTGCGGGGTCAGCGGCGTAGAAGCGGACGGTACTGGCGCAGTCCGGCTTGCCCAGCGGGCGGGTGAATGCCACCGGCCGTGCCAGCTGCACGGTGACCGTGGTCTGGCCGCCCATGGACAGCGCGGCGCAGCCGTCAGCGTCGACGGCTGCCAGCTTGCCGCGCGCGGAGCGGCGTTCGACGCGGGCGGCGGCGATCTCCCCGGCGGGAATGCGGATGTCGAGGAGGGCGCCGTAGCGCAGGCCCAGCGAGCCGTCCGCGTGGATGACATGCGGCCGGACGACGCAGGACGCGAACAGGGCGATGATGAAGTACACCCCCCACACGTCGAGGATGAGCGCGATATCGCGGACGACGGGCCAGGGGATGACGAAGGCAAGCACCACCGTCTCCACGGCGGAGACGTAGGCGAAGGCAAGCAGGAGAGCCGCGCCGCCCGACGCGTACGGGATTGCCATGTCTCCGCCGCGCACCCCCTGCCGCCAGCGGCCGGTCAGCAAGCGCAGCGTGCTGGTGAAGAGGCTGAACTCGTGGATCATGAGCTTGAGCACCGGCAGCGAGACCAGGTCCACGGCGACCGCGAAGAAAGCAGCCTGCTGTCCCAGGCCGTCGCGCCGGTAGCGGCGGTAGGCCGTGCCCAGCCTCGTCACCAGGAACACGAGGGGGACAGCCATCGCCAGTTCCACGGCGAGGCGGGCCGCGGATCCGACGCGGATTCCCGCGGTGGCGCACAGCGCCAGCACCAGTGCGCCGGACGCCCTCAACCCGACGGACCACCACATGGCCCTGCGCAGGGAGCGGTTCGCGGTGCGATCCGTCATGACCGGTCGCCTCCCACGGACCCAGCCGGGCCGGCGGCCCGGCCCGGCCCACCCATCAGGCCGATGGCGCGGCGGATCGCCGCAGCCTGGGCCGGGGCGAAGTCCGCGTAGAAGGCCGCAGCGAAACCCCCATCGGTTTCCTCAAGGTCCCCGTCGGGAAACCGGATCGCCTGCCGGGCCGGCTCCGGGATGGCCGCCACGATGGCCTGGGCCGTCGCCTCCACCCGAGGGTCGTCGGCTGGCGAGCCGGCCAGCTCGTCAAGGCGCGCGTAAACCGCATACGCCCGGTCGACGGCCCCGGGATCGGTCAGCGTCCGGGTGAGCACGTCGACCCAGCCGGTGCCGTCGGCCGGGGACGCGGTCTCCAGCAGGGCCATCAGGTCGCGGTCCTTCGCCGCCATCGCCGATTCCGGCCCGGGCTTCGCGGAGGCAACATGGGTCATGCGGTCGAACAGCTCGGCCAGCCCGGGAGAGACAGGCGCCTGCACGGAGAGTTCGCCGCCTGCCTCGGCCTGCCTCAGCAGCTGGGCCAGCTGGGTCCGGCGCTGGCGCAGGCCGGCCTCCTGGCGGGCCAGGTCGGCGTCGAGTTCGCGGAGGATCTCCACCAGGTCCCGGCCGGCGTCACCGGCCAGCGCGTCGCCTACCTCGTCCAGGCTCAGGCCCAGCTCGGTGAGGCGCCGGACGCGGGCCAGCTCGACGGCGTCCCGCAGCGAGTACTCGCGGTAGCCGTTCGCCTTGCGCGCGGGCTCAGCCAGCAGGCCGATGCGATGGTAATGCCGGATGGCCCGCGTGCTGATGCCGACGAGGCCGGCCAGTTCTCCGATCCGCATGCCTCTAGGAGACACCTTGACGCTGCGACAAGGTCAAACGGTGCCCGGCCGACCCGTCCGCGGCGGCCATGACACTGTGCCGCGACCACCCGCCGCCACGGAACATGATTTCGCAGGCCACGCCATCGCCGTGGCCAACAAGGTTGCTCCATGATGCCGCGAGGCAGGGCGTGCCCGTTATCGCGTCGTCGCGAAGGCCCTGAGCCTGTCGGCGAACGCGATGACAAGCCCGCGGAGCTCGCCGGGCTGCTCGATGACGAATGGCAGGTCGAGTGACGCGAGCACGGCAGGCAGCCAGTCGAGGCGCTCCGCCCGCACCTCCACGCGGTGCCAGCGGCTGGCCTCGGGACCTTCGGCGGAACCGGGCTCATCCGGCGATGGGCGCTCCCGGGGCGTTAGTTCCTCGATGGTCGCGACGCTGGCGGGAAGCCGGGCGCGGATCTGCCCGGTTGTGCCCTGGACCCGGAGGATCACGTGATGCCGGTAGGCCGCCGTGGCGAACCCGGACAGGACCCGCTGGGCCGGGTCGAGGCCGGGCGGCGGTTCGAACGAGCCGGGCAAGGCCCGCGCGTCCGCGATGCGGTCCAGCCGGAAGGTCCGCTCTTCGCCGGTCCCCGCATCCGCGCCGGTGAGGTACCAGCGGCCGGAGTGGGAGACCAGCCCGTAGGGGTGCAGGGTGCGCTCGCTGCGCCGGCCGTCGGCGGCGGTGTACCTGACGAAGGCCGGCCGGTGATGGCGCACGGCATCGGCGAGGGTGAGCAAGACGGCGGCGTCGGGGGCGGCGAGCTCGCCGGGCGGGGCTGGCGGCGCGGTGAACGCGAGCGATCCGAGGACGCTGTCGAGCCTGCGGGCGACCCGGTCGGGCAGCACCCACCGGATCTTCGCCGCGGCGGTCTCGCCCGCCGTGCTCGCCGCGGTCATCAGCCCGGCGCGGTGCCCGGCGACCAGGCCGAGCAACACCGCGAGCGCTTCATCGTCGTCCAGCATGAGCGGGGGCATCCGGTACCCGGGGCCAAGGCGGTACCCGCCATAGCGGCCGCGCACCGACTCCACAGGCACGCCGAGGTCGGTCAGGTGGTCCACGTACCGCCGCACAGTGCGCTCATCGACGCCGAGCCTGCCCGCGAGCTCGGTCCT
>JAICUO010000635.1 GCA_025935815.1 Streptosporangiaceae bacterium | reverse complement strand
CCCCCCCCGGGGGGGGCGGGGCCCCCGCGGGGGGGGCCCCCCCCCCCCGCGCCGGGCGTTGCGCCCGGCCGTGCGCTGTCTTGACCTGCTTGTCCTCCTTCCGTTGCAGGGATGGGGCTGCTGCGGGGCGCCTGCCTGTTCAGCGGGCGGGCGCGGCGGCCGGACCGGCCGCCGGTGGACGCGGCGGGGGCGAGCGCTGTCGGCCCCGGCCCGGCCCGGCCGCGGCGAACCGGAGGACGACCGGGCCTGGAACGGGCCGCCGGGAGGGCGGGGGCGGCGGGGTGCCGGGCAGGGGGCGGCGGCGCGGGCGGCTCGCCGAAGGAGGTGGCGACGAGCTCGGCGAACTCCGCGTCCACCCACTGCTGGTCCGCGCAGACGACATCCGCGAACGCCGCGGCTGCCTCGCTGGCTGTCCGGCTCATGCCGATCACCCTCCCGGGAACCTGTCGTAGCGTTTCTGGGTCCATGACCGATACACTTTTTATGTAGCACCGGCTGCATGAAACTGTCAAGCCCTGTTGGAAGTTCACCGGGCTCGCCGCCCGGGTCTGGAGGTACGCGGCAGTGACCGGGCCGCTGAGGTGCTCGGGGTGCGGCAGGCGTTCCTGCGCGCCCTGGACGCCTCAGGAGCACGCAGGCGCGGACCGCGCCCAGCTTTCCTATGCTTGTCAGCGGCGTGTTAATCCTGGTACCAGACCGCGTCAGGTTGATTGTCAGTTAATGCGCCCTCCCCAGCGGCGACATAAACCGCGGCCCTGGCGGCACGCCGCCAGGGCCGGCTGTCTGTGAGATGTCGGTTCGCTGACAGCCTCCGCTCACGCGGAGGCTGTCAGGTCGGTTGCCGCGAGCAGGTCGATGACCTGCCCGAACACGGCGGTGGCGCTCCGGCGCTCCTAGTCGCTGCTCATCAGAGGCTCGCTGCAGCGCGGGTGATCAGGGCGCGGGCCTCGTCGCCCGTGACTGACTCCGCCATCAAGCCCCTCGGTGATCTCGGCGTACTTAGCCGACTCCTCACCGGATAGCGTGTCTTCTGAGGTGTAGGACTCACGATCGTCACGTCATCGGCCATGAGGTACCCGACCAGCGGCACGACCGGCAGCTCCACGCCGAACGGGATGATGCCGAGGGTGATGTTCGGTAGCCCCGATGATGGTCGTCAGCCGGTCAAGCTGGGCGCGCATCACCGCCGGGGGGCACAGCAGGACCCGCAGTGCGCCCTCGGTGATGATGAAGTCGAACTGCTTCCCCGGGTCGTACAGGACTTCCACCTGCCGCCGCATCCGGGCGGTCACCGTCGTGTTGACCTGGGCGGGGTCCGTCCCCTACGTGCGGACTGCCTCCAGTGCCCGGTACCGGGCATAGTCCGGGGTCTGCAGTGTCTCCGCAGCCCGGGGCAGGTCCTCGCAGAGCATGGCGACCAACTCGAAGCCCGGCCGAAATTACCGGGTTGGCCCGCGTGGCCGGGGCTGTGCCGGTCGGCGGGCGGGACGAGCGGCCGGGTCCGCGACGCGCTGGCCTGGTGCTGCCAGCGAGCTGCGGTGCGGTGCAGGCGGGCCGGGGAAAGACTGCGCGGCGAGGTCGGCGGGGGTGCGGGCGCGGGGCGGGGCTGGTTGCCGCGCGGGTGCCGGACGGCTGGCGTGGAGTCGCCGGGCGGCGGCCAGGGCGGCCCTGGCCTGGGCGGCGCGCTGCTGGGCCTGGCGAAGTTCGGCGAGGGCTTCGGCGAGGGCGGCGAGCTGGAGGATGAGGATGGCGGCGGTGCTGGCGTGGTCGCCGCTGAGATGGGCGCAGGTGGCCATGAGCCGGGCGGCGTGCCGGAGCCGGTTGCCCGCCGGGGTGGGGGCGGGGATGCGCCCGTGGGGCTCGCGGGCGGCGCGGTCGTAGAAGTCGGCCGCCTCGCGCAGCGGGCGGCTGCCAAGCAGGGCGGCGGCCACGTGCAGGGTGTCGGAGGCGGCCTGGGCGGCGTCGGCGGCTGCGGCCGGGCTGGTGGCGGCGAAGGCCCTGATGCGGGCGGTGGCGTCAGCGGCGGCCTGGGCGGCGTGGTCGTACAGGGCGGCGCGTTCGGCGGCTGTCAGCCGGATGCCTGCCGGGCGGGTGCCGGGTGCCTGCCTGGCCGGGAGCCACCGTCGGGTGAGCTTGGGCCAGGTGAGGTCGGCGGCGAGCTTGCCGCCGGAGTACCAGACGGGGCTGCTGTCTTTGGTGGTGTCGCCGGGCAGGGCGACGGCGTACCCGGTGACCTGCCCGGGGTTTCGGGTGCTGTGCCGCTGGCGGGCCGTGATCCCCGCGGCCTCCAGGCGGGCGAAGAACTCGGCCGGGCTGGCGGAGGCCGCCGCCGCGGTGGTCACGGCGCGGCGCAAGGTGACCCGGGGCGCCTCGTCCAGGCCGCGCCGGGCCGCCTTCTCCAGCTCCGGGCGGGTGGGATAGCGGGGCGCCGTCCGGTCCGCCGGGGCGGTGGACCGCAGCCCGTACTTCCGCTCGGCGGCCCGGCAGGCGTCGCGGACCCGGTAACGGTCGTTGCGCGCGCTGGGACGGCGGCCGTCCTGGCGGGCGAGCATCACCACCAGGTGGATGTGGTCCTCGGCGTGGCGGACCGCGATCCACCGGACCGCATCGTCTTCCTGGCCGTAAGGGGCCAGGCCGGTGCGGTCCATCACGTCGTGCGCGATCTGCGCCCACTCGTCATCGCTGAGGGTCTTGTCCTCGGGGGCGGCGCGCAGCGCGCAGTGCCACACCGGCCGCTCGAACGCGAAGCTGCCCATCGCGTCGTTCGGCTGGTTGAGCAGGCCGTTCAGCTTCTGGAAGTCCCGTGAACCGTTGGCGCGCAGCGGGGGCTCCAGCTCGGCTGGGTGCCGCCATCCCGCCACGATGTGGGGGTCGGTGTGCTCTTCCCGGCGGCCAGGACCGAACAGGTACCGGATCAGCGGCTCGACGCGCCTGCCGCGCGGGGCGCTGATCTTCCCGATCACTGGCCTGTGCTCCGCGCGGTCCGGAGCGCGGTCCGCGTCCCGGGAGCGGTCCGCCGGACCGGACCGGGCTCCGCCCGTGCGGTCCGGATGGCCCGTTGCCGGTCCGCGCGGGCGGGCGGACCGGGCATGGCCGGCCCGGTCCGCGTTCGGTTCCGCCCGGACCGGCCGTGGCGGACCGCGCGGTCCGCGCGGTCCGCCGTGAGTACGGCCCGGCGGAAGGTCACCGCAGCGCCTTGCGGACCTGCTCGGCGGCGTCGTCCAAGTGCTCGACGTGGCGCATGATCTTCCTGGCGTACCAGATCAGGTCACCGGAGCGCTGCCCGGTGGCGTTCAGCTTCGCGACCGCCTGGTTCAGGTTGACCCCGATCCTGCGGACCAGGCCGGCGGCGCGCACCAGCTCGCGCAGCGCCTCCCGGTCCGGTGCCTCCGGCCCGGTCCCGCTGCCATGCACGCGGGCGAGCACGACCTGGGCGGCGAACGCGCCCCGGGCCAGCCCCGCCCGCCCGGCCGCCTCATCCAGCGCCGCGAACTCCTGCTCGGTCAGCGAGAAATGCACCCGGAAGGACCGCCCCGGCTGCTGCCGCGCACGCCGCGACCCCTGCCCCCTGCGGCGGGCCTGCCCGCTGCCTGTGTCCGCCATCTGGCCTCCCGGTACCGCCGCGCTTTTGCCTCCGGGCACCCTGGTGATTTCCCGCCGCGTGCTTTTCGCGGCGTAATTCCCGGGGCCCGCCCCGGGTGCAAGTGTACGTACCTCCCGCGCCCGGGAGGTACGTAAAGGCGCATTGCGCGTAACTTGCTCCCCGGTGGCCGGGCATCGCGTCAGGTGAAAGCTGGAATTGCGCGGGACCGGCTACGGCGGAAAGGCGGCCTCATCCCGTGCGACCCGCGCCCGGCCGCCGCCGGGCATACGTACGGGAAGGGCCGCCGGTTCACGGAAACCTCTCGTGAGCAGGCGATCCGGTCGGGTAGCCGGGCAGGTCGGCCGCCTGGCGCGGCTCGCGTGATGACTGGTGGTGACTCATTCGGGTCACTCAAGATAAATGCGGCTGAGCGTCCTGGCTGGTTTAATGCCGGCTTAGTGATGTTAAGACCGGCTTAGTGATGGCGGGCGGTGACCAGGCGTGCAGAGTAGTGAACAGTCCGCCCCCTGAGTTAACCGATTATCTGCCAGGCGGGAAATCGCGGCTAATCTTCGAACCATGCCCGGGGTGCCGCGCGTATTCCGAGGAGAAGCCAGCCAGAGCGCAATCAGGGGAGCCGCCATGACCCGCCCGCCCGAAGGGGGCCGGCGCACCGCCAGGCCGCCGCACTGCACCCAGCCGCCCCCGGCTCCTCAGCCGCGCGCCCGGCGCGCGCACGGTGAGCCGTGTCCCGCCCGTGACGAGGACGGCTGCGAGCTGACCGAGGAGGACCGCGAGTGGGCCAGGCGGACCGTCGCCGCCCTGCCCCCGCTGACCAGCCGCCAGCGCGACATCCTCGCCCTG
>JAICUO010000204.1 GCA_025935815.1 Streptosporangiaceae bacterium | reverse complement strand
GCCCTGCTGACGGCGGTCGCGGGCGGGGCGGTGCTGGCGGCGGTGGCGGGCGCGATCCGCACCGACACCGCCTACCCGCGCTACCTGGCGTGGTCAAACGCGTCGGACCTGCTGATCGCCCCGGCCGGGCAGGGATTCCACGGCTACTTCCAGGCTGTCGCCGCGCTGCCGCAGGTGGCGGCCTCCGGCACGGTGGCAGGAATCCAGGCCGAGCCGCTGGCCGCGGACGGCTCGGTGCTCAACATCGCGAACGTGAACGTGGCCGTGGACGGCAAGTACGGCCGCACGGTGGACGCGGTGAAGCTGCTCGCGGGGCGCCTGCCCCGGCCCGATGATCCCCGGGAGGTCACGGTCGACCA
This sequence comes from Streptosporangiaceae bacterium, assembly GCA_025935815.1. Lineage (GTDB taxonomy): Bacteria > Actinomycetota > Actinomycetes > Streptosporangiales > Streptosporangiaceae > Trebonia. The sequence goes on along the minus strand of JAICUO010000204.1, from coordinate 11,532 downwards.
GACCGGCGCCCGCGAGCTGGGCCTGCACGTGGGGAGCACGCTGCGCCTGGGCGCGCAGTACGGCATGGGCCAGCGGCCCCTGGTCATCGCCGAGCACGTGGTGGGCATCATGGTCACCCGGGGATCGGCCGTGCCGGTGACCCTCCAGGACCGGCTGTCGGAAATCGTGGCCAGTGCCGCGCTGCTGCGCGAGCTCGGCCCCCAGTACCTCGGCTACGACGGGATCGGGGTGAGGCTGCGACCGGGGGCATCCGTCGATGACGTCACGAAAGCCGTTAATGCCCTGGCCCTGACCCCCCGGTTCCATGAGACCGGGGGCCAGCTCTACATCGCCGACGAGGACGCCCAGGCAGCGACGATCGAGCGGGCGATCCGCCCGCAGGCGGTGGCGCTGATCTTGTTCGCCCTCGCCCTGGCGGTCACCGCGCTGCTCATCGTCGGGCAGGTCGCGACCCGGGTGCTGCAGGCGGCCGCGGCTGACCACGGGGTGCTCGCCGCGCTCGGCATGACCCGCCGCCAGCTGCTCGCCGCGAGCCTGGCCGAGGTGGCCGTGGCCACGCTGGGCGGCGCGGCCCTGGCGGTGGCGGTGGCGGTGGCGGCGTCCCCGCTGACGCCGATCGGCCCGGCCCGGCTGATCGAGCCGTCCCCGGGCGTGAGCGTCAACGCCGGCGTGCTGGGGATCGGCTTCGCGGCGATCGTCACCCTGCTGCTGGCCCGGGTCGCCATCCCCGCCTGGCGGTCCGCCTCGGCGCGCCCGGCGTTCGACGGCCCGGGCGCGTCAGCGGCCGGGCACCGCCCGGGGGTCGCGTCCTGGCTGGCTGGGGCGGGGGCGCCGGTCTCGGTGGCCACCGGGGTGCGGTTCGCGCTGCACCGCGGCGGACGGGGAGCCGTGCCAGTGCGCAGCGCGGTCGCCGGGGCGATCCTCGCGATCGCCGCGGTCGCCGGCGCGGTCACCTTCAGCGCGAACCTGCAGGACCTGGTCACCACGCCCAGGCTGTACGGCCAGGACTGGGACGCCGCGGCCGACATCCAGTTCGCGACGTTCACTGACCGGGACTTTACCCAGGCGGCGGCGAGCATGCCGGGGCTGGCCGCCTGGACGTACGGCGTGCACGGCGCGCTGGGGATCGGCAAGGACCTCATCCCGGCGATCGGCCTGGCCCCCGGCCAGGGGCCGCTGCTGTCGCCGACTGTGCTGGCCGGCCGGGCGCCGCGCGGGCCCGGTGAGATCGTGCTGGGCACGTCGGTGCTGCGCGAGCACGGCCTGCAGGTCGGGCAGCGAGTCACGGTCACGCTGGGCAGCCAGCCGCGCGCCCTGCGGATCGTGGGCAGCGCCGTGTTCCCGTCGTTCGGGCAGGGCAGCTTCACCCCGACCGACATCGGCCTGGGCGCCGAGACCACCGCGAGCTTCCTGGCCACGCAGGTTCCGCCCAACGCCGTGCCGGGCGCGCCGCCGGAGAAAGGACCCTGGTACAACTTCGCCCTGGTGCGGTTCGCGCCCGGAACCAGCCACGCGGCCGGCGTCGCCGCCTTGACCCGGGCGCTGCAGGCGACGTGCACCCAAAGCGGCCAGCAGACGTGCGTGCTCGCCGACCAGCGGCCGAATACCGTGGCCAACTACGCCAGCATCGACGCTACCCCGGCGGTGCTCGCCGCCGTGCTGGCGGTGCTCGCCCTCGGCGTCCTCGGCCAGTTCCTGCTGTCGTCCGCGCGACGGCGACGGCGCGACCTGGCGGTGCTGAAGGTACTGGGCATGCTGCGCGCGCAACTGGCCTCCGTCGCCGCCTGGCAGGCGGGCACCATCACCGCGATCGCGCTGGCGCTCGGGCTGCCGCTCGGCATCGCCGGCGGGCACTGGGCGTGGGCCGCGTTCGCGTCGGCGGCCGGGCTGTCCACCACGGCGGTCACGCCGCTTCCGGTGCTGTGGATGATCCCGGCCGCGCTCGCCGCGGCGGCCCTCATCGCGCTGCGCCCGGGCTGGAGCGCGGCGCGGCTGCGCCCCGCGGTCGTCCTGCGCGCGGAATAACGCGAGCTCGCACGATTCCGAGCACGCCGATCGGACACCTTCGATCACGCTCGCGAATCATGCGCCACGCGGGGCCATCTTTTACCGCCACGTAATTGACGGGGTTCGCCCGGAATGCCTAAATAACCTCTATACGTGCCTGGCCAGGCACATCAGGCTTCTGGAGGCCCCTGTGGCTGCGGATGAGACAACGGAACCAGTGACGCTCAGCGCCGACGAGAAACGGCTGCACGAGCTGGGCTACGCGCAAGAGCTGCGCCGGCACATGTCGGGCTTCACGAACTTCGCGGTCTCGTTCACGATCATCTCCATCCTGTCCGGCTGCCTGACCCTGTACGGGTACGGCATGAACACCGGCGGGCCGGTCCTCATCACCTGGGGCTGGCCGTTCGTCGGGGTCATGACCTTGTTCGTCGGGCTGTCCATGGCCGAGGTCTGCTCCAGCTTCCCCACCGCCGGCGGGCTGTACTACTGGTCGGCCAAGCTCGCCCCGCGCAACGCGGCCGCGTGGTCGTGGTTCACCGGCTGGTTCAACTTCCTGGGCCAGGTCGCGGTCACCGCCGGCATCGACTTCGGCGCGGCGTTCTTCCTCAACGCGCTGATCGACGTGCAGTGGGGCTTCGACACCCGGCCGTGGCACACGATCGTGCTGTTCGCCGGCATCCTGGTGCTGCACGGCCTGCTGAACTCCTTCGGCGTCCGCCTCATCGCCTTGCTGAACAACGTCAGCGTCTGGTGGCACGTCATCGGCGTCCTGGTCATCGTCGCGGTGCTGGCGTTCACCCCGTCCAAGCACCAGTCGGCTGGCTTCGTGTTCGGGCACTTCGTCAACAACACCGGCTGGGGGTCGAGCTTCTACGTCGTCCTGCTGGGCCTGCTGCTGGCCCAGTACACGTTCACCGGCTACGACGCCTCCGCGCACATGACCGAGGAGACCCGCGACGCGGCGACGGCCGGCCCGCGCGGCATCGTCATGTCCATCGTGGTCTCCCTGATCGCCGGGTGGATCTTGCTCATCGGCGTCACCTTCGCGATCCAGGACTACAAGGGCGAGGTGGGCGCGACCGTGCCGCCCGCGCAGATCTTCGTCGACTCCCTCGGCGCGACCGGCGGCAAGCTGCTGCTGCTGATCGTCGTGATCGCCCAGCTGTTCTGCGGCATGGCGAGCGTCACGGCCAACTCCCGGATGATCTACGCGTTCTCCCGCGACGGCGCACTGCCGGGCAGCAACTTCTGGCACCACATCAACCCCAAGACCCGTACCCCTACCAACGCGATCTGGCTGGCGGCTGGCGGTGCGCTCATCCTCGGCCTGCCCTACCTGTGGAACAGCACCGCCTACGCCGCGGTGACCTCGATCGCGGTGATCGGCCTGTACGTCGCGTACGTGCTCCCGACGTTCCTGCGGCTGCGGCTGGGGGCCGCGTTCAATCGCGGCCCGTGGCACCTGGGCCGCTGGTCCGCGCCCATCGGCATCATCGCCGTCACCTGGGTGGCGATCATCACCATCTTGTTCATGCTGCCGACCGGCTCTCCCGTCACTTCCAAGAACTTCAACTACACCGTGGTCGCCGTGGTCGCCGTCCTCGGCTTCGCCGGCATCTGGTGGCTGGTCTCGGCCCGCAACTGGTTCACCGGCCCGAAGGTCCAGGGCACCCCGCAGGAACTGGCGGCCATTGAGGCGGAGCTGGACTCGCTGGCCTGACGGCACGACAGGCGCTGGCCGGGTACCTGCCGGGGAGTGGCCAAGGGCGCCGCGGTCATCGGGTTACTCCGTCCTGAGGGCCAGCGCGGGCCGGATGCGGGCCGCGCGCCAGCCGGGCCAGACGGCGATCAGGCTCGCCAGCAGCAGCACCCCGGCGACGGTCCCCCGCCACGACCGGGACCGGGACGTCGGCCTGCTGGCTGACCCCGGCCGCGCCGGCGAACAGCTGCCAGGCCCAGCGGCCGGCCACGACGCCGACGGGCACGCCGATGAGCAGCGCGGCGCCCGCCAGCGCGGTCGCCTGCCAGGCGACGATCCGCAGCATCTGCGGCCGGGTGCAGCCGAGCGCCTTGAGCACCGCGAGGTCCCGCCGCCGTCTGCGGACGCTGGTGAGCAGCACGTGGGCCAGCGTGCCGACGGCGAGGATGGCGAGCACCAAGCCGAGGGCAAGGGGCGTGTCCCGGATGCCCGCGTAGTTCCTGATCCGGCCGGGCCGCTGGTCATCGATCACCGTGCACTGGGCCGCCGTGCAGCCCCTCGCGGCGGTGGCGGCGCGCAGCCACGCCGCGCCGCCCGCGAGGTCAGCCCCTGGCCGGTAGCGCAGCAGGAAGAAGCCATAGCAGGCCATGCCCTGCCGGATCGCGGCCTCCGTGCAGCCAGTGTCCGGGGTCGCGGAAGACAGCAGCGCGGCCGCCACGATGGCGCCGCTGCCCAGGTCGGTGCTCTGCATCGCCGGAACCCCAAACGCGGGGAACACTGCCGTGCCGGTGACCCGCATCGCCCGGACCGCCGAATCCCCCGGGGTGCCCCCCTTCCAGGAGACCCGCACCGGCACGGTCTGCCCGACGGCCACGTGCAGCGCCCGCATCGTCTGCGCACCGAGGGCGATCTCGCTCGTGCCCGAGGGGGCGTGCCCGTTCAGCAGCGTCAGGTACCCGCTGCCGTGCACCGGGTCCACGGCGATCGCCGGCACGGCCATGCCGCCGATGCTCACCTCGCCGTTGGCGCCGGCGGCGTACCCGGCGACGCCAGGCGCGGCGGCCAGCAGTTGCGCCCCCACGGCGCCGGGGACGGTCGCGTATCCCAGGCTCAGCTGCTGGTCCCAGTGCTGCCCGTACTTGCCTGGCGTGCTGACCAGGCCGATCAGGCTGGTGCCGAAGACCAGGGCCGCCACCACGGCGCCCACGGCCACGGCGGTGCCGCCCAGCGCGCTGCGCACGGGGACGGCGGTGCGGCCGTGGCCAGGCTCGAACGCCATCCGGGTCCCGATGGCCATCATGACCACCCCAGCGCTCGACAGCGCCGCCGCCAGCCGGGACGGGCGAGCCGCGCGGGCTGGCGCCGCCACCCCCAGCGGGCCGCCGGCGCGGCGGGCCGCCCGCCAGGCGACCGGGGCCAGCACGGCCAGCGGGAGCAGCGCGAATCCAGCGAGCCCGGGCAGCAGCACTGGCAAGTCCGCGCGCAGGCCCGGGTCCGGCTCGGCGAGCCGGGCCGGGCCGATCGGCGTCAGCGGAGAGGCGGCGAAGGCGGCCACCGCGGCGAGGATCGCCCCGCTGATGGTCACGATGGCCAGCCGGGCCAGCGCCGCCGCGGCGAGATGCGCCCGGGTCATGCCCACGGCGCGCAGGATGGGGAACTCCATGGCGTCCAGCGCCACCTGCCGGGCCAGCAGCTGGCCGAGGACAGCCAGCGCGATGACGGCGGCGAGCACGGCGAACAGCGCCAGCGCGATGGCCTGCGGGTGGATGGCCGACTGGGTGGTGGCGACACTGGCCGACAGCGCGACCGTGGTGTAGTCGCTGTCCGCGATCCCGAATCGCTTGCGCAGCGTATCCGCGTCCCGCGCGAGCGCCGCGACGGTGGCACCGGGGCGCAGCCGGACGCCCGCCTCCGGCAGGTTGGTCATGGTGACCGCGAGGCGGGTGCTGGCGAAGGGCGGGCTGAGCAGGATCCGCGGCTGCGCGGTGGTGCTCGTCGCGGGCACGACCTTGTCGTCGAAGACCGCGATCCCGGTCACCCGGAATGACAGCGGGACGGCGTCGGCGAAGCTGGCCGCGCCCGTGGCATCCTTCCCGATCCCGATCAGCCGCAGCGTCCCGCCGGCCCGCAGGTGCTCCCGGTCGGCGGTCTGCTGGTCGATGACTGCCTCGCCCGCGGCGGTGGCCGCGAACATCCGCCCGTGGGTGATCTTCACCGCGTCGCCCGAGACGCCGAGCGAGTCATCGGGGCTGGCGAACACCTGCACCTGGGTGTCTGGCTGGCCGCCGGGCACTGGCAGCGCCATGTTGTACTCGGTGGCCCGCGACGCCGATGCCACCTCGGGGAGCCGGGCCAGGCTGGCGAAGAACCGCGACCGGATGGCCTCGGCGTTCGGCCCGCCGGCGGTGAACGGTCCCGGCTGCCCGGTGGCGCTCCCCCCGGCGGAGCCCGGGTCGGGGTCGGTGACGATGACCGTCACGTCGGCGGCGTTCGCCCAGCGCAGCAACCGAGGATAGGCGGTGTCGGTGCGCCGGGCGCCCGCGGCGGCGGTCAGCACCACGCCGCCGACGATCCCCAGCAGCAGCGCCAGGGCCATCATGGCCCGCCAGCGCCCGCGGACGTCGGCCCGCAGCCGCAGCCAGACCGTTGCCATAGGGAGCATTTCACAGGCCGGCCCGGGCAAGGGTCAATGTTGAAGGCATCACGCGCTCGGTAGTGCCACCACCCCGCTGGACTTGCGGCTAGCGCTCTGGCGGCGGCGCGCCGCATGCCAGCTGCGGCAGCTCGCCCAGCCCGCTGACGGCGGGGTGCCGGCGGGCGGCGCCGTGGGCAGGTCGCTGTGGCAGCTGTTCGCCCGGCAGATCGACGTTCTGCGCGCGCGGTAGCTCCCGCGGGTCAATGGGCGGCTGCGCGAGCGGGCCCGGGTGGGCGATAGTGGTCGTATGCGGGAGAACTCCGGGTCGCTGACCGCCGCGCAAGCCGAGCATTTCCTGGAGCGGGGCTTCGTGACCGTGCCGGGCGCCTTCGACGCCGCCAGCGCGCGGCAATGGCTGGAGGACGCCTGGATCCGGTTCGGGTATGACCGCGACGACCCGGGAAGCTGGGCCGAAAAGCGCATCCACCTGTCGTCGCGCTCGCATGTCGACGCGCGGTCGTTCGCGCCCGCCGCCTGGCGCGCGGCAGTGGAGCTGGCCGGCGGCGCGGAGCGCGTGCGGCTGCCCTGGAAATGGGGTGACGGCTTCATCGCCAACCTCGGGGTCGGGGACGACCGCCCCTGGCAGCCGCCGTCGCCGGCCGTTGCGGGATGGCATAAGGACGGTGACTTCTTCCGGCACTTCCTCGATTCCCCTGAGCAGGCGCTGCTGTCCCTCGTGCTGTGGACGGACATGCTCCCCAGGGGCGGCGGGACGTTCGTGGCGGCCGATTCGGTGCCGGTGGTGGCCCGCTTCCTCGCGGGGCACCCGGAGGGGGTGCTGCCCGGCGACTTCGACTACGCCGACCTGATCGGGCAGTGCCGCGACTTCGTGGAGCTGACCGGCGCGGCCGGCGACGTGGTGCTGCTGCACCCGTACATGCTGCACGCCACGTCCCAGAACGTGCTGGGCGTCGCCCGGATCATCACCAACCCGCCGCTGGCGCTGCGCGAGCCGATGAACTTCAACCGCCCTGATCCAGGTGACTTCTCGCTGGTGGAGCGGGCGGTCCTGCGGGGCCTGGGCGCCGGCCGCCTCGACTTCGCCCCGGCCGCGCCCCGCGAGGACGTGCTGCCCGAGCGGGTCGCGAGCCAGCGGGCGCGGGCGGCCACCGAGGAAGCGCGGCTAGCCGCCGTCCGGCGCGCGACGTAGCCCGCCAGGCGGTCACCGCAGGTAGGCACCGCAGGTAGGCACCGCGTGGTAGATGCCGCGTGGTAGGCGCCGCGTGGTAGGGACCGCGCGGTTAGTCGCCCACTTTCAGGGCACGCAGCGTGTAGGTGTGCGGGACCCGGGCCGGGTGATCCGCGAGCCGCCACTCGCCGCCGCCGACCTGTTTCATCTTGCCCGGCAAGGCCTCCCAGGGCACGCTGTCGTGCTCGGTCAGGCCGGTGATCGCCAGTCCCGCGTCGAGCAGCGCGGTGACGATCTCGCCGAGGCCATGGTTCCAGGAGTGGCTGACGTTGTTGGTGAAGACGGCGTCGGTCGGCACGTACGTGCCGGGCTCGGTGAACGTCATCGGCTCGGCCGTCTCGAAGTACGGGTACCGGACGACGAGCAGGTCATCGCCGGTGCGCAGGTCATCAAGCGCCCACAGCATCGGATGGCCCTCGCGCAGGAACAGCCGACCGCCGGGGCGCAGCAGCGCCGCCACCACGCCCGCCCAGCGGCGGATGTCCGGCAGCCAGCACAGCGCGCCGACCCCGGTGTACACGAGGTCAAAGCGGCCATGGCCGAGCACGCCGGCCGCGTCGTACAGCTCCGCCCGCGTGAACGTCGCGCTGGCGCCCGTCGCGGCGGCCAGCTCGCGGGCGGCGGCGACGGCCGGAGCGGAGAAGTCCAGCCCGGTCATCGTCGCGCCCAGCCGGGCCAGCGAGACCGTGTCGGTGCCGATGTGGCACTGCAGGTGCACCCCGGCCAGCCCGCGCACGTCTCCGAGCAGCGGCCGGTCGAACTGGACCACCTCACTGAGGAACCCGGGGTCAGCGAGGAAGTCCTGGACCGCGTACCCGGGTGATGCCACGTGCGCGGGCACCCGCTCATCCCAGTTGGCCTGGTTGGTCGCCCGGTAGCCTGCGTAGTCCGCGTCCTCGCTCACCCCGGCAGTGTGCCAGCCGCCGGGGGCGGGCTCAAAAGGGTTTTTCTACAGCGCGGGACCCGCGACGCTGCCCGCGATGGCGGCGTTGGCGGCCTCGACGTCCTTGTGGAAGCGCTTGTGCACCCAGTAGCGAGTGCCGCCCAGGTTGACCTGGCCCCACAGCCCCGAGGGACTTTCCATCGGCTGCCGCGGCGCGCGCGTGATCACGCTCTTGGCCACGCTGCCCGTGAGCCGGCCGTTGCGCAGGACCACGACAGCCCGGTCGGTCACCACGACGGTGGCGTACCCGGCCGCGATGATGACGATCCACGAGCTGAGGAATGACCAGTAGGGCGAGGGCCCCGACTGGGCCAGGAAGACCGACTGGATCTGCTCGCCGGGCTCGAGGAACGGAGTCGCTCGCTGGGCCAGCTTGTCCCGTAGTGCCATAGAAGCTCCTGTTAAACCAGAGAATGTGGCTGGATAGTAGCGCTGACCGCCTTTGGGATGCTTCTGCATTTACTCTTGCGAATCCAGCCGCTCGCGGGCGGGTGGCCTCGCCAGCGGGAGGGAAGGGGGCGCGGGGCGCCGGGGGAGCGGTGGCCGCTATAGCGCCTGGTCCAAGGCGGTGCGCATCGGGCGGAACTTCGCCAGCGTCTCGGCCACCTCGGCGGCCGGGTCCGAGCCGGCCACGATGCCGCACCCCGCGACCAGCCGGGCCCGCCGGCCGTCGGCCGGGTCGAGCTGGGCGCAGCGCAGCGCGATCCCCCACTCGCCGTTGCCGGAGGAGTCCATCCAGCCGACCGGCCCCGCGTAGCGGGCACGGTCCATGCCCTCCAGCTCCCGGATCAGGTCCACCGCGACGTCGGTGGGATCGCCGCCCACCGCGGCGGTGGGATGCAGCGCCGCCGCCAGCGCCAGCGCCGAGCGCTCGGCGGCCAGCCGCCCGACCACCCGCGTCCCCAGGTGGTAGACATTCGGCAGGCGGAGCAGCTCGGGGCCGGGGGAGGAGCCGTCCAGGGTCTCGCACAGCGGGGCCAGCACCCGGCGGACCGACGCCGCCGCGTAGTCGTGCTCCTCGACCTCCTTGGCCGAGCTGAGCAGCGCCGCCGCGAGCCGGGCGTCTTCCTCCGGGGTGGCGCCCCGCGGCATCGTCCCGGCCAGGACCAGCGAGCGCACCTCATCGCCGTCCCGGCGGATGAGCAGCTCGGGGGTCGCGCCGACGAGGCCGCCGCAGGTGAAGGTGTAGCAGTCGGGGTAACGGCCAGCTAGCCGCCCGAGGATCGTGCGCACGTCGATCGGGTGCTCCGCCGTGGCGTAGATGTCGCGCGCGAGTACCACCTTGCGCAGGTCCCCGCGGGCGATCCGGGCCACGGCGGCGGCCACCGCCGCCGCCCACTCTTGCGCGGGCAGTGCCCCCTCACGCCACTGGACGGGGCCGGGATCGGCGGGCGGGACGCGGATGAGCGCGCTCTCGTCGGCGACAGCGTGGTCGCCCGGTTGGCTGACCGTCGTGAGCCATGCCCGGCCATGGCCGTCGCGGCCGAGCACCAGGCGCGGGACGGTGAGGACCGAGCCGTCGGAGCAGTCATCGAAGGTGAAGCTGCCGAACGCGATCGGGCCGCTGCCGGGGACGGCGACCTCATCGCGCACCCGCGTCCCGTCGAAGACCTCGCGCAGCCACTTCTCGGCGGCGGCGAAGCGGTCGGCCCCGGCGGGCAGCGTGACCTGCGCCGCCTCGCCCCAGCCCACCAGCCCGGCGCCGTGCCGGACCCACGCGGCCAGCGGAGCGCCACTGGTGCTGAACCGATCGCGGGGGCGGACGGCGAACAAGTCGCCGGGGTCTGGCCAGGGAACGGTCCGGACCGCCAGGCGTTCCATCCCGGGCTCCCCGCCCATGCCCGGCCCCCCGGCCGTCAGCCCTGCCACGAGCTCATCCGGGTCCCGGTGCTGACTGCCATGGAAGGCAATTCTAATGGCCGCCCCCGCGCCTGCAGTGACGGCTGCCCCCTCTGCGGGTGCGTCCCGCATCACACCCACGCCCAGTCCGCGCGAGCCTCCGTTGCGCATCGCGGGACGGAGGCTCGCGAGGCGAAGCGAGCGACCAGCCCGGCGGCTGCCCGCTTCCCCGGGGTGGCTACCTGCTCCCCGGGGAGAGCGGGTTGTGCTCGCCCCGGGGCCAGGGGGGATGGGGGGACGGCGTCCCCCCATGCTCGGGGGTCTGGGGGGTTGGTTTATACCCCCCAGAAAACACTGCACCTGCTATTTATCCCGTTCCTTTTCCGCCCGGTTACCGGAGTGTTACCCCAGGGGGGCCAGCATGCGTGCCATTGCGGACAGCACGCCGGGCGCGACCCGGCAGTAAACCCAGGTGCCGCGCCGCTCGGAGGTGATGAGCCCGGCCTCCCGGAGTTTCTTGAGGTGATGGCTGACCGTGGGCTGGGAGACGCCCACGTTCTGAATGTCGCATACGCAGGCTTCCCCGCTCTGGTGGGCCGCTAGCCGGGAGAACAAGCGCAGGCGCACCGGATCCGCGAGTGCCTTGAACATGCTGGCCATGCGCTCGGCCTCGGCACTCGAAAGCTCCGCCGCCCCGAGGGGCGGGCAGGGAAAGTCAACGGCGCTCTCGGCGATGAGTTCCGCTGGAATCGTCATAGGGCAATACTCACTCGCCCCAGCGGTAGCGTGCTACCGATCTCGCCATAACGTGACATCACCTATACCTAGGAACCCCGCAGGCGTTCCGATACTCATGGGTAACTGCATCGAGCCGTTTGTCGTATCCGTTAGCTGTCGCGATGGAAGGCGCGCGGAATCGCGCGCTTTACCACATCAAAGCCAGGAGTTCGAATCTCTTCGAACAAGAAACGGCCAGGCGGGAGGGCAGGGAGCCCCGGGCCGGCTTAGAGCAAGGTCAGCTGCTCATGCGCGGGCGGCGCCGGGGCCGGGGCGGGCGCCGGCCGCCGGGGGATGCCGCGCGCGTCGCGGTTCGCGCTCTGCCGGCGGGGCGCCCCGGCGCGGCCGACGCCGTGGCGCTCGGCCAGGTCGCGGACTT
>JAICUO010000066.1 GCA_025935815.1 Streptosporangiaceae bacterium | reverse complement strand
TGGCTGGTGGTGGCGTACTCCTCGATGGCGATCGGGCGGGCGCTGATGCCGAGGCGGGACTCGATTGACTGCAGGCTGGCCACGTCGCTGGCGATGCTGGCCGCGCCGCCCAGCTCGTGCCAGCTGATGATGTTGGGCAGGGTGCCGCTGGCCTTGGCGTCGGCCAGGAACGTGGTCATCCAGCTGGCGTTGAAGGTGGAGGTGCTCGGCCCCTGGATGACGGCGCCCGGGTCATCGGCGCGGACCTCGCTGAAGGTGCGCGCCCAGCCCGCGTCGAAGGAGCCGGCCGCAGCGGTGTTCCAGGTCCAGTCCGGCTCGTTCCACAGCTCGAAGGCGCTGATGTTGGTGTCGCCGGAGGCGACCACTGCCTTGACCTGGGTGTCCACCGCGCGGAGCCAGTCGCTCCAGCTGACCCACTTATAGGGGAAGTTGGGGTACCAGTCCGGCATGCGCACCACGACCTTGGCCCCGGCCCGGGCGGCTTCCGGCGCGACGACGAGGGAGTCCCCGCCCGGCGCGGGCTCCCCGTTCGGGAGTTGCTTGCCGCCCGGTGCCATCTGGACGAACGTGTTCGGGCGGAGCGGCTCGACGAGGCTGTCAGCGGGGATCGTGGCGGTGTCCAGCCCGTATAGCCCGCCGGAGGCCACGTGAGTGACGGAGCGGAATGGCCGGTTGGCATTGACTACTAGCGTGGTCGCGGCGGACGCGGTCGCGAGGGTGACGACCAGGGTGGAGCCGGCCGCCAGGGCGGTCGCGATGGCGAGCCGGGTGGCGACCCGCCACGCGCGGCTCCGCGTCGTGCTGGTGGCCGCCCGGCCGCGATGCGGCGGCAGCAGGCGCGATGTGGACATCTGTGTCCTCCTCAGGGGGCGAGAGCTGGACGGTGCTGCGATGGCCATCGCGGTGCTTGGAATGTAAGCCTGCCCAGTCGGCCGCGCAAGCCCTGAGACCGATCGAATCGGTTCGCTTCCGTTCGACTACGTGGCACCCTGTCCGCGGCCCGATCGGAGGACAACGGTCAAATATGGCTTGTAAGCAGGCTCTTTCGCCGCATCAGGGGACCTGCGGCGGGCATCGCGCATGGTCCGCGCGGCCGCCCTGGCATAATCGAACCGGTTCGCAAACCACGCGAGGGCGCTACCATCACTAAATCGGTTCGGGTTAAGGCAGGCGAAGGTGCCGACTATCGGGGACGTGGCCCGCCACGCGGGCGTCTCGCGGAGCACAGTCTCCTATGCGCTGTCCGGCAAGCGGACCATATCGAGGGAGACGCGCGACCGCATCGAGGTGGCCATCGCCGAGCTGGGCTTCACGCCCAATGCCGGGGCACGGGCGCTGGCCACGTCCCAGACGATGGTCATCGGCTTGTTCGTGCAGTTCTTCGAGGATGAATTCTCGCCGGCGATGCTGCAGTACGTCCTGCCGATCTCCGATGCCGCGCGCGAGGCCGGCTACGACATCCTGATGGTCACCGAGGCCGACGGGGCGCACGCGGTGCGGCGGATCGCCAGCTCCGGCATGGTGGACGGCGTCATTTTCCTCAACGTGGCGTACGAGGACAAGCGCCTGCCGGTGATGCGCAAGATGCCGCAGCCGGGCGCGATGGTCGGCCTGCCGCGCGTCCCCGATGATTTCGACGTCTTCGACCTCGACTTCGCCGCGTCCGGCCGGATCCTCGTCGATCACCTCGCCGAACGCGGCCACCGGGAGATCATCTTGATCACCCCGCGGGAGCATGTCTTCGAGCGCGGGGGCGGGTACGCGTGGCGGTTCAGGGACGCCGCCCTCCAGCGGGCGGCGACCTACGGCATCCGCGTCCGCTCGTACTTCGGCGAGACCCAGCAGCCCGCCGTCAACCAGCAACTCAACCGCATACTGGACGCGCGCGAGGAGTCCGCGATGATCGTCCACAACGACGCGGTGATCGCCGCGCTGCCGTCCGTCTTGTATTCGCGCGGCGTCCGCGTGCCCGACGACCTGTCGGTGGTGGGGGCGTTCTCCGAGGACTTCGGGAAGCTGTTCTCGCTGCCCTACACGGCGGTCGAGACGTCCCCGAACAAGCTGGGCCGCCTGGCGGTCCAGGCCCTGGTGCGCCGGATGACCGACCCCTTGGGCGCGGGCGCGCCCCGGGTGGAGCTCGTGGCACCCCACGTCACCGACCGGGCAAGCACTCGCTGACAAGCCACGCGGCCGCGCGGTTACGCGGGGGCGCGTACCCGGCGCGGGTTCCCGGTTCCGGGGCCCGGGACAGGCTTTCAAGCAGCGGCGCGAGTGGCCGTCGTTGCTCATCGATCGCGGCCCATGCCTGGCCATGCTCCATGGCTGCCTGCGTTTCCCGGCGTGATGCGCCACCAGTTACGGCGGGCCGGCGGCTCGGCCCCCAGGGCCGACGGCGCCGTCACGTCGGCGAAGGCCCGCCGGGCGGCAGCGAGCTCGGCCTGCGGGTCACCAGGCCGGCGCAGCGCCTCGGCCAGCCGCCGCAGCGCGGTGGTGAGGGGCTCCGGCGATCCCACGGACAGGAGGTCTTCGGTGAGCTGGTCAGCCGCCGCGGCGATCTCGTCCCGGTCCGCGTCCCCGGCGAGGAGGGCCTCGATGCGGGCGAACAGCTCATCCGCGCGGACCGCGTATGCCGCGAGGGAATGGCCGGCGGCCTCGCGCACGACATGCTCACGGTCGGCCAGGGACTCGGCGCCCACGGCGGCGGCCGGCTGCTGGCGGCCGAGGAAGGCGGGTTACCGGGGTCACGGCCGCCAGGATCTGGTCCTCGGCTCCCACCTGGCCATCGGTGACCAGGATCAGGAACCGGTCCCTGGCCTCCTCGCCCGGGCTGGTCCCCGCGGACTCCGGACCAGCTAGCAGGGCAGCCGCCGCGCGCAGCGGCTCCAGCATCTCGGTGCCGCCGCGAGCCTCCAGCCGCGCCAGCCACTCGACGGCCGCCCAGCGGGCCCGGTCGCTGGCCGGCGCCAGGGCGGCCTGGCCGGGCGGGCGCTCGACGACCGTGTCGAACGCGAGCACCGCGAACCGGTCACGGGCGGTCAGGGAGTCGAGGACCCGGGCCGCCGCGCGCCGGGCGGCGACCATCTTCCAGCCGCCCATGCTGCCTGACCGGTCCAGGACCACTATGACATCCCGGCCCCGGGCCGCGCCGGGCCCGGCGGCGGGCGGGACGACCGTGACCTGCCAGGTGCCGGCCGCCGGGTCCTCCGCGTCCGGGACCACGGCGGCGATCGTGCGGGTGGCCGTGCCCGCGACCGGGAAGCGCAGCACCACGTCACGGTCCAGCCGTTCTCCCGGATGCAGGGCTACCTCGACCGCGCCTTCCCCGTCGGCGGTCGCGGTGACCGCGTGCAGGCTGGACCGGATGGCGTCCGGCGCCAGTCCCAGGCCGCTGAGCCGGGCGCGCAGGGCCAGCCGGACCGGGCTATCCAGGCCGGGCAGCAGCACGGGCGGCGTGATGCGGCTCGCGTCGGGCACCGCGTCGGTGTCGGCGGCGGTGCCCGAGCCGGCCTGCTGCCCGCCGAGGGGCTGGCCCGCGATGTAGCGAGGCGCGACGACCAGCGGGAAGCGGAACTCGGCGGTGCCGTCATCGATGGCCAGCGGGCCAGTCAGCGTGAGCGTGATCACGGCATCCTCGCCCGGCTGCAGGTTGCCAACCCGGGTGGTGAACACGCCGGAGCGCTCCTCCTCGGAGATCGCCGCCCGGTGGCCGGCGGCGATCGCCGCGTCATACTCCTCCCGAGCCGCGCCTCGCTCCCGCAACTCCCCCTCGACCCGGCGGCCGGCCAGGTCAGCCGTGAACGCCGCGACCCCGGCCCGGTCGGGCAGCGGGAAGATGTAGGTGGCCTCGATGGCGGCCGCGTGGGTGTTGCGGAATGCCTGCCGCACGATGGTCGTGGCGACCATGCCGCCGACCTCGGCTTCGATCTCCACGGCGGCGAGCGGGAGGGCCGTGTTCTCGTCGCCGAGGCGGCCAGCGACGACGGGCAAGGAGGTGCCTGCGGGTGCGTCGGTCGTTGTCATGGCGTGGTCCCCTCGTGAGTCGGTGAGCCGGGCACCAGCCCGGTACGGGTGAGGTAGGCGAGCAACGGTGCCGCGGCGGTGCGCAGCGCCTGGGTGTCGAGCGAGCCGAGGGTGTCGATACCCCGGGATCCGGCGTGCTCGATCAGCAGGGTCGTGCCCACGGCAAGCGAGATGGCGAGGAGCGGGCGGGGCCGCATCGCCAGGTCCGCGACGTGCGGATGACCAGCCGACGAGGGCTCGGGGGGAGTGGCCCGCGAAGGCGCGGACGTGGGGGACGCTGACTCCGGGGACGGGCGGGAGGGCGGCGTCCGCCAGAACGCTTGATCGCGCACCGGGCGCGCATCATCGTGCCCGCCCGGCTGCGCCGTCGCGGCGAGGGCACCGGGCAGCCCGGGTCCGACGGCACGCCGAAGCTCGGCCTCCGAGGCGCCCACCAGGGCCCGCTGCACCTCGGCGAGGCTGGCCCCGCGGGCCTGCAGCGCCTTGACCGCGAGTACCTGCAGGAGGTGCCGATCGCCATACCAGGCCGTGCGACCCGTCATGTCGGCAGGCCGGTCGACCAGTCCGAGTGAGCTGTAGTAACGGATGGTGCGGGTGTCCGGCCGGTCTCGCACCTGGCCGTTGCGGGCGGCGATGCCGAGCGCGTCCAGTGCCTCCGCGCTGGCATCAGCCAGCTCGGCGATCGTGTAGCGGCGCTCGGTTTCCATGACGACAGTGTTATATGACACTGTCGCATTGTCAATCGCGGCCGGCGGCGGTGCCCGCGGCGCGGGACAGGCTCAGCTCTTGCTTCACCTATCGATATTCGATAGGTTCCCATCGTAACTCGATGGAAGGATGGGTCATTGGGAAAGCTAGCCGTGCGCGCGCTGCGCGCCGTGCTCGTGGTGGTGCTCACCGGTGCCGTGCTCGTGCAGGCCTTGATGGTGTGGGCGTTGGTCAGCGGGAGCGACCCGGCGGGCGGGTCGCTCCCGCTGACCGCGCTGCGCGTGGTCACGATCCTGGGCATCGGGACGGCCCAGGTCGCCCTGGCCTGCGTATGGCGGCTGGTAACGATGGTGCGACGCGGGACCGTGTTCTCCCACGCCGCCTTCCGGTACGTGGACGTCATCATCGGCGCGATCGTCGCGGCTGCCCTCGTGTGGTTCGCGGTCACGGCCTTGAACGCGCCCGGCCAGCGGGACGACCCGGGCGTCACCCTCATCATGGGCGGGATTGGCGTGGCCATCCTGGGAGTCGCGCTCATCGTGCTCGTGCTGCGGATGCTGCTCGCCCAGGCCGTCGCCCGCGACGTCGAAGCGGCACAGATGCAGGCCGAGCTGGACGAGGTGATCTGATGCCGATCGCCGTCGACATCGACGTGATGCTGGCCAGGCGGAAGATGTCGGTGGGCGAGCTCGCGGAGCGCGTGGGGATCACGCCTGCGAACCTGGCGGTACTTAAGAACGGCCGCGCTAAGGCGGTGCGCTTTGCGACGCTCGCCGCGCTCTGCGAGGTGCTCAAGTGCCAGCCGGGAGACCTGCTTCGCTGGGAGGCCGAGGTCACCGCGGGCGAATGAACCGTGCCCGGTGCCTGCATGCGATCAGTTCCGGCGTGCGGCTGGGCGGGCGGCTCGCGCCACTATGAAGAGGATGAGGCCGCAGGCGGTGACGACCAGCCATCCGGGGCGGGATGCCTGGGCGAGGTGGCCGGGGGAGGCGCCCGCGGCCAGCCCGCCTGCGATGGCGATGCCGATGGCTGAGCCAACCTGGCGGGCGGTGGAGGTTATCGCGCCGGCCACGCCGGCCCGGGCGGGTGGCAGGCCGCTGACTGCCGTGTTGGTGATCGGGGCGTTGGCGAAGCCGAACCCCGTGCCGATGAGCAGGTAGGCCAGCAGGAGGAGCGGGATGCCGGTGTCCTGGCGGAGGCCGGCCAGGCACAGGGCGCCGGCCGTGATGAACGCGCCCGCCAGCAGGAGCGGCAGTCGCGGGCCGCGGCGGCCGGCCAGGTTGCCGGACAGCGGCGCGCACGCCGTCGCGCCGAGCGCCATGGGCAAGGTCGCCAGGCCTGCCGCCAGTGGCGTCCATCCGCGGGCGTGCTGGAGGTAAAGGGTGTTGAGCAGCAAGGTGACGTTCAGCGCGGCGAACACCGCCACCGCGCCCAGGACCGCCGTGGTGAAGGCCGGGCGGCGGAACAGGCCGAGGTCCATCAGGGGCTCGCGGCGGTGCAGTTCGGCCAGCGTGAATCCGGCCGCGGCCGCCACGGTGATCAGGTACCCGGCCCAGGCGAGGGGCGATGCCCAGCCGATGCGGGGCCCTTCGATGAAGACGGCAACGCAGACGGACACGGCGACGGTGAGGAGCGCCTGGCCGGGCAGGTCGAGCCGCCGTGCGCGCTGCGCGCGGGACTCCGGCACCAGCAGCGCGCTCAAGATGACGGCTGCGGCGATGACGGGGGCGTTGATCCAGAACACCGACCTCCAGCCGAACGCCGTGATGAGCGCCCCGCCGGTCACCGGCCCGGCGGCCATGCTGAGCCCGAAGACCGAGGCCCACACCCCGATTGCCTGTGCCCGTTCCCGGGGGTCAGGCATCGCGTTCACCACGATCGCCAGCGCCACGGGGCTGAGCATCGAGGCCCCGGCCCCCTGCACGGACCTCGCCGCGACAAGGACCCCCAGTGACGGGGCGAGCGCGCACGCCAGGGAGGCAGCGCCGAACACGGCCAGCCCGCACTGGAAGACGCGACGGCGCCCGAAGCGGTCCGCCAGCGCGCCTGAGGAGATCAGCAGGCTGGCGAAGACGACCGTGTAGGCGTCCACGATCCATTCCAGGCTGCGCGTTCCCGCGTCGAGCCCGCGCCCGATCGAGGGCAGGCCCACGTTGACGATCGTGGTGTCCAGGCCGACCAGGAACAGGCTCAGGGCACAGATGGCCAGCACCGTCCACCGCCTGCGGGTACTCAGCGCGGGAGGCTGGGCAACCAGGGATGTCATCGTCACGGCTCACCTTCCGGTCCGGCTACGTTTCGCCCGCCATGGTGTGCCCGGGGTCGCCTCCTCAGCCAGGAAACTTGCGAAGACTGCAAAAATAGCGGGCATGGAAGCAGAGCTCGCGGGGATACTCGACGGCATCGGGCCACGGCTGCGCTCACTGCGGCGCGACCGCGGGCTCACCCTGGAAGCGGTCGCCGCCGACACCGGGATCACGGTCAGCACCCTGTCCCGCCTGGAGACGGGCAAGCGGCGCCCGACACTTGAGCTGCTCATCCCGCTCGCGCGAGCGCACCGCGTGGCCCTGGACCAGCTGGTGGCAGCTCCGGCCACCGGAGATCCCCGGGTCCACCTCAAGCCCTACCGCAGGGACCGCGGCAACGTCCTGGTGCCGTTGACCCAGTACCCAGGACGAGTCCAGGTCTTCAAGCACGTCCTCGCGCCACGCAAGCAGAAGCTCGTGACCCACGAAGGCTACGAATGGCTCTACGTCCTGGCCGGCGAACTGCGCCTCATCCTCGGAGAACGCGATTTCACCCTCCGGCCCGGCGAGGTAGCCGAGTTCGACACCACCCAGCCGCACTGGTTCGGCCCGGCCGGCACCGCCACCGTGGAAATCCTGCACCTGTTCGGGCCACGAGGCGACCGCGCTGTCATCCGCACCGGACCGCCGGATTAGCGCCCGTTGCCTGGGCGGGCTGCGAGGTAGGCATCGACGCGGCGCAGGCGGCCTGCGCGGACCAGGTCGGCGATGAGGGTGTCGGTCCAGTACCACTGCCAGGAGAACCAGCGGCGGGCCTCGGCTTCGTGCACGACGACCGCGGCGCGGACGGCAGCCGTCACCAGGTCGCCGAGCGCTGTTCCGGGGTCGGTGGGCGGCGGGTCGCGGTCACCCTGGTAGGCCTGGTCCCAGCGGGATAGCTCACTGGAGTGCGCGTGCCCCGTGCCGTCACTGGCGGGCATGGCCACCGGGCGGGCGACGAGCGCGCCGCAGCGCTCTAGCGGAGCGCGCAGTGCCTTCAGCTCCTGGCGCTTGAGGCGCAGTTCCAGGCGGAGGTCCTCAGGGCTGGACGGGCCTGCCCGCGCCAGGTGGTCGAGCAGCCGGCGCCAGCCGGCGTCAGCGGCCCGCATCCGGCTTGCCTCGGCCCGGCAGATGGGGTCCAGCAGCGCGGCGGTCTCCGGGGTGACCAGGAGGTTTTTGCCCCGGTGCACCGCCACGCAGAGGTAGCCGCGCTCGGCGAGCGCGCCGAACCAGGGCCACTTCGTCGCGGGCCAGGTCGCGAATCCCGGGCTGCCTGGCTTGAACGGCTCCTCGTGGCACGCCTCGTACAAGCTGGGCAGCGCGCTGTCCGTCGTGCGGGTGAGCATGCCGCGATCGCGCAGGAACCACTCAGCCTCGTCCACGGACCCAAGCGCCCGGGCGGGGGTTAGCCGGCACTCGTAGGCCCGGCGCTCGCGAAGCGCGGCCAGCGACTCCACGGGACCAGCCTAGCCCGTGCCAGCCGGATCACCGACTAGATCCCGGTGGGCCTCCCCGGCAATCTACGCGATCATGAAACAGAAAGACAAGCTGAACATCACCGTCGACGAAGGCAAGACCATCAGCGAAAACCTCGCCACACTCCGGCTCCCGCAGAAGACCCCCGAGGAAATCGTCACGGAGTACCTCACCGATTTTACTAAGCAGGCTAAAGCGATTGAGGCTGAACTAGTCAGCATCATTGGCACGATCCCGGGGAACTCGGTTGCCCAGAGAGCCGAGCATCTGGTGAGTCACGCCACAGACCAGGATGTCAGCAAATGGAACACGGCGATCGAAAAGCAGTACGCGCTGTACGGTGATTTCTATTTGCGGGCACCCGCAGCGGATGCGTTCACGACCGCGACAATCTAGTTCCGCGCGCGTACGGCAGTCGGCTGGTATCCGCTGATATTTGCCCTGCTAACATGCCGCCTGCGATAGGTGCCTGGACGGGCTTGAGAGGCCTCGGCTAGGGAATCCTGAGGCTATTCTTACGCGAGGCGGCAATCCCGGGCCGGATGTGCCCTATGTCACCTGAACCCCCGCCGCGGCTGCGCGCGTACCAGGAATTGGATGAAGCGCGCGGCCTTTCCCGGGTCGTCGTCGGCGACAACGCCCGAATCGCAAGTTCGACTCCGGAAAGATCACCTCATTGGCTCACGCGCATTGCGTTGGCCGGAATCCCGAAAGGACAATCATCGTGTTTAGCATTGCCAAGGGCAGGCTGGCGCGGCACGTGCCGCTGCTGGCCGGAGCAGAACAGATGCCGAATGTGCGTTCATGGGCTCGCCGTGCCGGGGGGACAGGCCTGGCGGCCGCCGCGCTGGCGGGCCTGGCGGCTATCGGGATGGCGGCACCCGCCGGCGCCTCGGTACCCGGGCCGGTTGGCGCGGTCGTCGGTGTCTATGGCTGGGGCCTGGACCCTTCTCCCCAGCCGGGGCAGCCGGCCCAGATCAGCGGGCTGGCCAATGTGCAGCAGGTCGCAGAGGGGCAGGTATTCGGCGCCGCGCTGCTGTCTGACGGCACCGTCGACACGTGGGGCTACGACGGAGACGGGGAACTCGGCGACGGGCGGATCGCGCCGGTCTACCGCACGAACCCCGCTCCGGTACCTGGCCTGGACGGAGTCGTCAAGATCGCGGCCGGATACCAGCACGTTCTCGCGCTGAAATCCGATGGCACGGTCTGGGCGTGGGGCTACAACTTCTACCGCGAGCTGGGCAACGGCACGACGGCCGACCAGGCTACGCCCGTCCAGGTCCCCGGCCTGACCGGCATCGCGCAGGTCAGTGCCAGCTTCTACGACAGCATGGCGCGCGGTTCGGACGGTTCGGTCTGGGCGTGGGGCCATAACGGATTCGGCGAGCTCGGCGACGGCACGACGATCAACCGGGCCACGCCGGTCAAGCTGCCCGGCCTGTCCGGGGTGACGCAGATCTCGGCTGGCTATGAGCACGGTCTCGCGGTGAAGTCCGACGGCACCGCCTGGGCCTGGGGCAACAACGCGCTCGGCCAGCTCGGTCTCGGCACGACGACCAACCATGCCGCACCGGTCCAGGTGCCCGGGCTGGCCGGCGTCACGCAAGTCGCGGCCGGCCAGACCCATAGCCTCGCCATCGCCGGGCCGGGTAGCTCGGTCTGGGCCTGGGGCGACGACAGTAGCTCGCAGCTCGGCGACGGGGCAACCAAGGAGCAGAACAGCCCGGAAAGCATCGGATTGACGGGCATTACCCAGGTGTCCGCAGGCTTCAATCAGAGCGCGGCGGTGTCGTCCAATGCTGCGGCGTATTCCTGGGGCAAAAGCGGCTACATCATCGACTCCGGCCAGAGCGGCCCGTTGTCGGTGCCTATCCAGGTCTTGTTCCCCAACAACGTGGACGGAGCGACCGAGGCGGTTCAGGTGTCGCTGGGTGTCAGCAGCAGCCTGGCGGTAGTCATCTCCGCGGCCACCGTGCCGAACGCCGTGGGCGACACCCTGCAGCAGGCCACCGCGGTTCTGGCGGCCGCCGGCCTCACCGTCGGCCAACAGGCCAGTGAGGCCGACTGCAACTTCCTCGGAAAGGTGAAAGAGGAGACCCCGGGCGCGGGCACGCAAGTCGCGCTCGGATCGGCGGTCAGCCTGACCATCGGGGTGAAGCCGGCGCGGGGGGCCTGTGGCTGACGTTCCCGCTCCGGCTCAGCCGGTCATCTAGCCACGGACGACGCGACGGCGGCGCGGCAAATGCCCGCGCCGCCGTTGGCGTCTCCTCAGCCCAAGGCCCCGGACAAGCCGGATAACCGTCAACGGCAGGGAAAACACGCCCCGAAACCCCTCGTGGAGGCGAGCGGCCAGGACGAAATCAGCCGGTGGATTGCGTAGCCGGGGCGCGGCGAAAACAATTAGGCCTGCCTGACGAGCGGCCGGTAGGCTCGCCCTGGCTTACCGGCCGCTCGTCTAGCAGGAGGGCAGCGGGCAGATGACCCGGGATGAGATGAAAGAGCTGGCTAACCGCATGTACGCGGCGCTCAATGCTGGCAACCTCGACGAGGTCGATGCCATCTACGCAGCCGACTTCTGCAGCCACGCGATGGGCACGACCGGCGCCGGCGCGGTCAAGAAGGCGTGGGCGGCTGTCCGGGAGAAGTTCCCGGGCCTGCGGGTGTCGGTCGAGGACATGCTCGCCGAGGGCGACAAGGTCGCCGTCCGCACCGTGCTGCACGGAACCCCCGCTGACCAGGCGGGTGAGCCACCGCCGACCCTTATGGAGATCATCCGGATCGCCGACGGCCAGATCGCCGAGCTCTGGGGCGTCTCGAACTGGCGCTGACCCGCGCCTCACCCCCCCCTGCAGAGCCTCACCCCTGGCTGCCTCATCGCAGCACCTTGCGGAAGTAGGTCGCGGAGTCCTCATAGCCCAGGGCGCGGTAGAAAGGCGCCGCCCGGCGGGTTGCCAGCGCCACCAGCGCGCAGCCGTGCCCGGCCGCCCAGCGCTCGAATGCGGTCATCAGGGCGCGGCCGGTGCCCCGGCCGCGGTGCCCGCTGGGCACGAGGACCTCCTCTGCCCAGGCCACCGGCCCGCTGGCGTAGAAGGTGAGGTGCCGGAACCCCAGCAGGTAGCCAAGGCACTGATCGCCGTCGACGGCCAAGAGCAGGCAGGCGTCTGGCGCGGTGACCAGCTGCGGGTAGATCAGCTCGAACTTCTCCCGCGAGAAGGCGAACGACTGCGCCAGCTCGCCGGCCAGGAGGGCGACCGCCGCGGCGTCGGCCGCGCGGGCACGCCTGATGTGGACCTGTGACTCGCTCACCGCCACATGGTCGCCGATCCCGGGCCGTCAGCGGGACTTTCTGGCTAGCTGCTGAGCAGTGCGTGGGCCTGGGTCATCATGTCGGTGATGATCTGGGCGGCGGGCTGGATGTCGTGGATGCGGGTCGCGCCATCGCCGGCGGGGTAGGCCATTTCGTCCCAGTCGCCGGTGGTGTCGGGGCCGGGCGGGATGGCCGAGAACTTGGGCATGTCGTAGGGCATCGCGGCGCTGTGGGGGAACAGCGTGGTGTGCCCGATGATCGCGGGGCCGGGGGACGGGTCGGGGATCTGGTGCTCGCGGCCGGCCCATTCGGCGACGGTGCGGGTGGGCAGGAGGCGGTAGCGCTGGGCGGGCCATTCCGGGCCGAACGCGGTGGTGGTCACCGGGCGGGATCGTGCCTCGACGAGCCGGCGCTGGTATTCGGGGTGGGCGGCGGCCTCGGCCGAGGCGACGAGGCGGGTGCCGACCCAGACGCCGTCGGCTCCGGCGCGGATGGCGGCGGCGGCGTCGCCGCCGTCGGTGATGCCTCCGGCGGCCAGGAGCAGCTGGCCGGGGTGGCGTTGCCGGACCAGGGCGAGGAGGTCGTGCAGCGGGGTGGTGGCGCGATTGTGGCCGCCGGCTTCCGCGCCCTGGACGACCAGGCCCGCGACCCCGAGATCGGCCGCGGCGTCGGCGAGCTCGGGGGAGGAGACCTGCATCCAGACCGGGATCCCGGCGGCGTCGAGCCGGTCGGCCCAGGCCTGGGGCGGCGGGTCGTGGTGGAAGATCACCAGCGGCACCTGCAGGCCGATGCAGGCCTCGATGTGCTCATCCGTGCAGGCCGGCCCGAGGCCTGTCTCGGCGTGGATCAGGTCGACGCCCCAGGGCCGGTCGGTGAGCGAGCGGAGTTCGGCGGCCATGACCGGAAGGCTCGCCGGCGGGTCGGGAGTGGCACCCAGCACGCCGAGGCCGCCGGCGTTGCTCACCGCGGCGGCGAGCGCGGGATGGGCAACGAATGCCATGCCGGCGCAGACGAACGGATACCGCAGCCGGTACTCCCGGGTCAGGCGGGTTTCAATAGTCTGCTGGTCACAGCTCCAGTGCACTGGCTACTCCTTGGGTCTTGGTGGCGCCGGCGTCTGATTGACTGACTATCTATCACGGGAGGACGTTCATCGGCTGGTGCAGCCGGACTGCGTCGTGAACGGCGAGGTCTTTGACTTGTGGGTCTAC
This sequence comes from Streptosporangiaceae bacterium, assembly GCA_025935815.1. GTDB lineage: Bacteria > Actinomycetota > Actinomycetes > Streptosporangiales > Streptosporangiaceae > Trebonia. The sequence continues at coordinate 5,008 of JAICUO010000066.1, read as the reverse complement.
GGGCTGATCAGGCGGGAATGGCGGCCGTTGCCCGGGCCGGCTCCCGCCCGCTGAGTCCTCGTGACACGCTATGCGAAGCGCCGCGTCATGGTGCGCATCAGCACCCGGAATTCGTCGATGCGGAGCATGCGCGCGCACAATGCGTACAGCAGCCCTCCCGGCCCAGCGCTCGCCTCACTCAGCGAATGTCATGACCACCACGCGACCCAGCATCAGCATCCGCCCACCGGCACAACCGCACAGCCTGGACGCTCATCTCTACGATACTTTGGGATCCACCGGGAAAGGCACCCGGAACGGGGTGTTCGGGCGCTTGGCCGGCTGCGCGCCCGGGCCCCGCGCCTGAGGCGGGTGCCAGCTCTGGAAGGGATCGCGATGGCGGGTGGCCACGTAGCCGACGGCACTGGTCCGGGGGAACTGCCGGGGTCGCCTCGGGGCAGCCCGGCAGCGGGGGACCTGGTCACCGAGACGCTCGGCTATGACGGTGGCCGGCAGGTCACGGCGTACGTCCCGCCGGGCCGGCCGGAGGCGGTCGTGTTCACCGGTGACGGGCAGGGGGTCTCGCGCTGGGGCGGGTCCCTCGTGGCGGCTGGCGTACGGTCAGTGATGATCGTCGGCGTGCACGGGCTGGCAGATGAGGGTCTGCGGCTGCGGGAGTACTCGCCGGGCTTTGACGCCGGGCGGTTCGCGGCTCACGAGAGGTTTTTCGTCGGGGACGTCGGCCGCTGGGCGCGGTCGCGGTTCGGGGTCGCGCTGCCGGCCAGGCGCACCGCGGTGTTCGGTGCCTCGGCGGGCGGGGAGCTCGCGCTCGCGGTCGGGCTCCGGCACCCGGATGCCTACGGCGCGGTCCTGTGCGGCTCGCCGGGCGGAGGGTACCAGCCGCCGGGCGCGATGCCGGGGCGGGTGCCGCGCGCGTACCTCGTCGCCGGCACGCTGGAGCCGTTCTTCCTCGAAAACGCGAGGCGGTGGGCGGCTGCGCTGCGCGGTGCGGGGGCGGATGTCGTGATGAGCGAGCGGGTCGCGAAGCACGGGGACGCGCTGTGGCGGGCAGAGTTCCCGCTGATGGTGGCGTGGGCGTTCGGACGATGACTGGCCGGAGGTTGCCGGGTCAGTTCCCGGCCTCCGCGGAGGCCGGGAACTGGTGCCAGGCGCCATTGAGGGCGGTGCCATCTTCAGGTAGCGGCCGGGTCCCTACAGGTCGCGTTCGTAGAAGAACATCAGGGAACCATCCTCTGCCCTGTTGGTGAAGCCGAGGCTCTCGTACAGGCGGCGGGCTGCGAGGTCAGGCTCATCGACGCCGATGTCCATCGTGTCGGCGCCACGGTCGCTGGCCTCGCGGATGGCCGCCTGCATGAGTGCCCGCCCGAGTCCCTGCCCCCTTCGTCCTGGGGTGACGTAGAGCTCGGCCAGGTAGCACTCTAGCCCGGTGCTCCAGATCGCCGCGCGGAGGCGGAGCACGGCCACCCCGTCTGGCCCGTCGCCAGCGAGCAGGACCAGGGTGTCCCCGCCGTCGAGGAGGGTCCGCATCCGCTCCGCCAGCGCCGCGGGGCCGGGCGTGGGCTCGTCGAATTCCTGGTTGAAGGCGTGAAGCAGCTGACCGATCGCGGCCGCGTCGCCGCGGTCCGCGAGGTGGACTTGTCGTCCCATGATTCCTCCCATTGTGGTCCGAGTCGTTGCCGGTGACTGGACTGCCTGGGGGTGCACGGGCATGAATACGGGAGTCAGGTCAACATCGCACGCACCGAAAGCTAGCCGGCTTGCACGATGGCTGCACCAGGTTTCTAGGCGGTGCGGGACGGCGCGACCGCGCGCGGGCGGCGGCCCAGGGCCCTCAGCAGCCAGGCGCTGCCGCGCCGCGCCTTAGGCGTGGCCCGCGCCATCCTGCTCGCCCGGTCTTCGATGCGGCGGATGTCGGCGAAGGTCTTGGCCCGGTCGATCTGCTGGACCTGGCAGGCGGGGTAATCGTTCATGCTCCGAACGTATGGCTAAGGCACACGCCGCCACATTGGGCGAAAACCGTATTCAGGGGCGTCCCGCAGCGCGGGCGGCGGCTAAGGGACAGTCGGGGACGGTAAGTCGGCGCACGCTCATGCCGGTGAGCGTTAGTTTGCCCGGGGGACGGGACTCCTGAAATGCTTCAAGCCTCATCACAACGGGATGTTGCCGTGCTTCTTGGGTGGCAGCGTTTCTCGTTTGGTGCGCAGGGAGCGCAGGGCGCTGGCGACCGCCAGCCGGGTCTCGGACGGCCGGATGACCGCGTCCACGTAGCCACGCTCGGCGGCGGTGTACGGGTTAGCCAGCGTGTCCTCGTACTCGGCGGTCTTCTCGGCCCGCAGCGCCGCCGGGTCGTCGGCGGCGGCCAGGTCGCGGCGGTACAAGATGTTCACCGCGCCGGACGCGCCCATCACCGCGATCTGGGCGGTGGGCCAGGCTAGGTTGATGTCCCCGCCGAGGTGCTTGGAGCCCATGACGTCGTAGGCGCCGCCGTAGGCCTTGCGGGTGATGACGGTGACCTTCGGCACGGTCGCCTCGGCGTAGGCGTACAGCAGCTTGGCGCCGCGCCGGATGATCCCGGCCCACTCCTGCGAGACGCCGGGCAGGAACCCCGGTACGTCAACGAAGGTGAGGATCGGGACCGAGAACGCGTCGCAGGTCCGCACGAACCGGGCCGCCTTCTCGGAGGCGTCGATGTCCAGCGTGCCGGCGAACTGCATCGGCTGGTTGGCCACCACCCCGACCGGGTGGCCCTCGACGCGTCCGAGGCCCACGATGATGTTGGGCGCGAACCCCTCGTGGACCTCCAGGAAGCTGCCGGAGTCGAGCGCCGCCTCGATGGCGATGTGCATGTCGTAGGGCTGGTTCGCCGAGTCGGGGATCAGCGTGTCCAGCGCCTCGTCGGCGGCGGTGGGCCCGGCGCTGGTCGCGGCGGGCAGGACGGGCGGCTCCTCCAGGTTGTTCGACGGCAGGTAGGACAGCAGGTCGCGCACGTAGCCGATGGCGTCTTCCTCGCTATGAGCCTGGTAGTGGGCGACGCCGGACTTGGTGGCGTGCGCGTGCGCGCCGCCGAGCTCCTCGAACGTCACGTCCTCGCCGGTCACGGTCTTGATCACGTCCGGGCCGGTGATGAACATGTGGCTGGTGCCCTCGACCATGACGATGAAGTCGGTCAGCGCGGGGGAGTACACCGCCCCGCCGGCCGCCGGGCCCATGATCAGGGAGACCTGCGGGATAACCCCGGAGGCGCGCACGTTGCGGAAGAAGATCTCCGCGAACAGCCCCAGGGCGACCACGCCCTCCTGGATCCGGGCGCCGCCGCCGTCGTTGAAGCCGACCACTGGGCAGCCGGCCTTCATCGCGTGGTCCATGACCTTGACGATCTTCTCCCCGTAGACCTCGCCGAGGCTGCCGCCGAAGACCGTGAAGTCCTGGGAGAACACCGCGACCGGGCGCCCGTCGACCGTGCCGTGCCCGGTGACCACGCCGTCGCCGTAGGGCCGGTTGCCCTGGATGCCGAACTCGTGCGCCCGGTGCCGGGCCAGCTGGTCGAACTCGGTGAAGCTTCCCTCGTCCAGCAGCAGCGCGATCCGCTCCCGCGCGGTCAGCTTCCCCCGCGCGTGCTGCTTTTCCACCGCCGCCGCCGACCCCGCGTGCACCGCCTCATGACGGCGCCGCTCCAAGTCAGCGATCTTCCCCGCCGTCGAGTGAATGTCCGGGTCGCCGTCGTCGGCCTGCGCAACCTTGCTCAAGGAGCCACCATCCATGAAACTAGATCCCATCAGAACGATACTCAGTCTCACCTGAGCCAGGTCAGTGACCGGCTGCAGTCCTCCAGCCAGGTGGCCACCGTCGTTGCGTTCCGAACCGACCAGCCAATTGAGGACCTGCTACCCGCCCTCCAGCAGGTCCTCGGCGGATAGGGCCGGCCGGGGCCCCGGGCCGGTGGTGCCTAGTATTGAGTACACCTATTATCTTGTCACTGTCCGCTGATACCTCGATCAAGGGAGAGGCAAGTGGGAGCACTCGACGGCCGCGTGGCCATCATCACCGGGGCCGGGCGCGGGCTCGGGCGGGAGCACGCCCTGCTGTTCGCGAGGGAAGGCGCCGCCGTCGTGGTCAACGACCTGGGCGGCGCGGCCGACGGCTCCGGCAGTGACGCGACCCCGGCCCAGCAGGTGGTCGAGGAGATCACGGCGGCCGGCGGAAGGGCGGTCGCCAACGCTGACGACGTGACGGACGCGGTCGGCGCCCGGCGGCTGGTGGAACAGGCGATCGCGGAGTTCGGCGCGCTGCACGTCCTGGTCAACAACGCCGGCATCCTGCGCGACCGCACGATCATCAACATGACCGACGCCGAGTGGGACGACGTCATCAAGGTGCACCTGCGCGGGCACTTCATGCCGTTGCGGGCGGCCGCCGGGTACTGGCGCCAACAGCACAAGAACGGCGTCGACCTCAAGCCGGCGGTCATCAACACCACGTCGACGTCCGGCCTGTACAACAACCCCGGGCAATCGAATTACGGCTCGGCGAAGGCCGGCATCGCCACCCTCACGATCATCGCGCAGCAGGAACTGGCCCGCTACGGCGTCCGCGCCAACGCGATCGCCCCGGCCGCCCGTACCCGCCTGACCGAGGGCTCGCCGGGCACCTCTTCGATGATGGAGCCATCGGGGGATGCGTTCGACGCGATGGACCCGGCGAACGTGGCGCCGTTCGTCGCGTACCTGGCGACCGAGGACTGCCCGATCAAGGGCCGCGTCTTCTTCGTCGCGGGCGGCGGCGTGCACCTGTTCCAGCCGTTCGCGATCGTCGACGCCATCAGCAAGGACGGTCGCTGGACCGTGGAGGAACTGGCCAAGGAGGCAGCCCGCTTCGCCGACGTGCCCTTCCACCTGGGCAACCCATTCTGAGCGCAATACAGTGGCCTTAATTAACTTCCAGTGCGACTTGCTAGGGAGCGACGTGGAGCGGATACCGCTGGTTGACTACCTCGTCCTCGGCGACGACC
>JAICUO010000217.1 GCA_025935815.1 Streptosporangiaceae bacterium | reverse complement strand
GAGGAGCCCGGCCGCGACGCCATGCCCGGTCACGTAGAAGAACCCGTGGTCGCGGCAGGCGGCCTGGATCTGCCGGGCCACCCTGGCCTGCGCCTCCTGGACAGGCTGGGCCTCGCGGGCTGGCTGGGCCTCATGGACTGGCTGGGCCTCGTCGTTCACGAGCGGGGACACGTCGATGACCGGCAAGGTTCCCGCATGTGTCATAGCCTTGTTCTTCCCGCCTCCAGTTCGGTTATCGCTTGCTCGACCTGGTCCAGGACGGCCTCCACGTCACGGGTCGGCCGGTGCCCGGCTAGCCACGGCAGGTACTGCACCGGGATCTGCAGCGCCGCCCACCGGTACCCGAGCTCGACCGCGTCGCCATCCAGGGGCCGCCCGGTGCGCTGTCGCCAGGTCCGCGCGTACCGGGCGAAGTCCGCGGAACCGGCGGGCACCAGGTTGGCCAGGTCGAGGACGGCCGGGCCGACCCGGCAGCTGCCCCAGTCGATCAGCGTGGCCCGCTGTCCGTCGGCGACGATGTTGCCAGGGTGAACGTCGCCGTGCACCAGGGTCGGGGTCAGCGCGGCCAGCGCGGCGGCGGCCGCCGGCGTGTCCGCGGCGCGGCTGATGAGCGACCTGGCCCGCGCGGTGGTTCCCGGCGGATGCCGGGCGGCGTGCTCGCGCAGCCCGGGATCAACCCACTCCCGGCACAGCGCCCGCCACCAGGCCGGGGTCACCCGGGGTATCGCCGCCGGCAGGCCAGCGCCGCCGTGGTAGCGGGCGTGCAGCCCGGCGAGCGCGTCGAGTACGTTCGCCGGGACCGCGTCGCCCCAGCCCAGCGGGGACCCGGGTGCCAGCACGGTGATCAGCCACCCGGGACCCGACGCCACCAGTTCGGGTATCGCTGTGCTTCCGGGAACCACTGTGCTTCCGGGAACCACTGTGGCGTCCGGGCGGACCGCCTGTGCGGCGCGCAACCCCGCGATCTCAAGCGCGAGGGCATCCTTGGCCACCAGCATGAGCGGATCATGGCCGCCCGTCAGGTGCAGTGTCACCTGCTCAACCTGGCGGGCGACCGCGCCGCCGGCCAGCGGCCGCACCTCGCATCCAGTGACACGGGCACCCGGTGCCGCCCGCGCGGCCCATTCCAGCACGGCCGGGGTGACGATCGGGGGCAGCGGCTGATTCACGTCGTCATGGACCGTGTTCATGGGTCATAGGCGGTGTTCATGGGTCATAGACCGTGGGCGTGGTCGTATACGTCCTTCCGCTTGGGGCGGTCCAGCGGAACACGCCTGGCTGGGGCTGCTCGAGCCGCCATCCGGGAGTCTGCTTCAGCTTATGGTGCCTGCGAAATGGAGAGGCGCTGCGGTTGGTCACGCGGGCGCGGTTGACGTGGTGTTCTGCTGGAAGTGGGACCGGTTCATCCGCGAGCCGCTGGACCTGGAGTACCTCATCCCGCGAGCTGGTCAAGCAGTCCCTGCTCGTCAACGGGCTACCCCGGCTGCGCCGCATCCTCGATAGGGATCACCGCTGATCGATACCGGGCTGCTCGACCGCGACGGCCTCCAGGCCGCGGTCATCGAGCTGGAGAACGGCCCCTGGTGAGGCTGGCCCGGGATCAGCATCAGGTGCTCGACAGGCAGCTCGCCGACCTTGTTGAAATCGACCCCGCCGAGGTGTGGCGACGCCTGGATGCCGAGCCGGGGGACCCGAGCGACATCCTCGACGTGGCCAACCGAGTGGCCACGGTGGACGGTCCCGTCAACGAGCCCGAGAGAGCCGTCATCTCCGACCTTCGAGATCGCTGCCGCCGAGCCTGACGCCGTCAGGCGCTACCTCATTTTCTGGCCAGCAGCCCGGCCGATGCGATCAAATGGCGTATGTGACTGTGCCAGGTGCCGTGGACGAGAGTGTCTTGGAACGTATCTGCCGGGAGAATCTCGGCGTTTATCGCGCGTCGCAGCCGCGGCTGCAGGAGGACGTTAGCCAGGAATCGCAGGTTGCCCATGATTACCGTGGCCGCCTGGTGTTTGAGCTTCTCCAGAACGCCGACGATGCTCTGGCGGAGACCGACGGTACCGGCGATCGCGTGCTTTTTCTGCTGACGGACCAGGAGCTGTGGGTTGCCAACACGGGCCGCTCGTTCACAGAGGCGGACGTGCGGGGGCTGTGCGGGCTTGGCGCTAGCTCGAAGACCCAGTCTGCTGGCCCGAAGCGGGCCAGCATCGGGCATAAGGGACTCGGGTTCAAGTCCGTGCTGGAGATCACCGAGGCGCCCGAGGCGTACTCCGACTCGGTCTGCTTCCGGCTTGGCCGCACGCTCGCGGAGCGGGATGTCGCGTCTTTGTGGACGGAGTTCGGCCGTGGCGTGGTGCGTGGCGTTCCCGCCATGCGTTTTCCGGCCGCCATCGAAACGCCGGACCCCGTCTGGCTCGGTTGGCAGGCGCAGGGCTTCCACTGCGCGTTCCGCTTCCCCTTCCGTCCCGGGTTCGGGCCTGACCAGCGCCTGACTCTCGCCGGCCAGCTGCTGACCCTGCCCACGACGAGCGTCCTTTTCCTCAAGCACCTGGAAGAGATCACGATTGAGGTCGATACTTCGCCGCGTCACGAACGCAGGGAATGGCAGGTTGAGCGGAGTCGGGCGACAAACGCGGGGGAGGTGCGGTGCGGCGGGATCACCGAGTCCGGGATCTTCCGCGTTGACCTGCTCAGCCTGGCGGACGAAGCGATCGACAGCTACTGGGTAGCGCACGACGCGAACGTGCCGATCGGCGCGTACCGCGACGGTCTTACCGGGCCGGCCTGGGATGGCGTCGGCTTCTCTGAGGTCTCGGTAGCGGTCCGCACCGAGGTAGCCGACCCCCGGATTGCCCCCGAGAACCGCCGGTTCCACGTCTTCCTCCCTACCAACGAACCCTCGGGTTGCTCGGTGCTCGTCAACGCCGCGTATACGACTGACCTGTCGCGCCAGCACGTCCAGGTGACCGGATCCGAGCTGAACTACAACGCCCACCTCACCAGACGGGCGGCGCAGATATTCGTCGATGTGCTCGCCCCGCACCTTGTCAGCATCGCGGGACCCAGGTACGTCCTGGGAGTCCTCGACCGGGAACAGGGGGCCACGGGCGATGCCGGACGACTTCTGGAGGAGGCCTTGACTGACGCTCTGGCCGGTACGCCGCTTCTCCCGGCGGGCGAATTCCTGCTGTCATTGCCGGAGGTGGTTCTCCCCGCGCCGACGATGGGTGAGGGCGGAGGAACGTTCGCCGGACTCATCCGCCCCGGCAGCCTCGCCGATGGCAAGCGCTTCCCGGATCCCGAATTCTGCGGGGGCCGCCTCGCGCGGGTGTGCGCGGCCTACGGCGCCACGGCGCTCGACTCGGCTGAGACACTGAGGGCCCTGGCCCGGAACGTGGACCCGGCCAGGGCAGGACTGGAGCCAGAGCCTGGCGGGCGCTTCCTCGTTGATCCCGTGCTTGACCTCTGCGCTGCCCTCTGGGAGAACGCCGGCGCCTCGGAGCGCAAGCAGCTACAGGACGCGGCGCGCGAAGAGGCGGTCTTCCCTGTCGGCGAGGATGGTGACGGTAACGTCAACCGCGTGGCGCTTAAGGACGAGATCGCGTTCTACCCGCCTCGGTCGTCGACCAGGGAACTGCCGCTCAGAAACATCCGCTTCCTTGCGCACTCACTGTGCTGGGGGTCCCTAGGGCACAATGACCAGCGTTCCGTCCTCGGGGAGCAGATGAAGGCATGGGACGCCCTGTTCGACATCAAGGAGTTCAACTTCGCAGAAGTGATGCGCGCCGCCGTCCTTCCCGGCCTGACCCGAACGGGTTCCGCTGACTCCGAGTTGAGCGCCGCCAACCAGACCTTCGAAGCCCTCGCGGCCATCTGCCGGCTCGCCGGCAAGACCACCAAACCCGACCAGCCGCTCCCGCTTGGACGGCTCGGGTCGGATCGCCCTTTCTTCAACCTCAGCAGGCTGAAGGTCCCATGCCGAGCGCAAGATGGCGTCGAATTCCGCTGGGTTCCGGCGTATAGGGTCTACTTTGGCCGCGACTGGGTCGGCGACCAGTCTGTCGAAGAGATCGCCGACACTATGTCTGCGGCCGGCCATCCCCTGGACATCCACTTCCTGGCACCGCCCGACGCATTCAGCGCATACTCCTCCGCGATGGGCGTCAAGTCAGATGATGACCCGTCCGCGTCGCCTGCAGAAGAGCCAGACGACGGAGAGGTCAGCCTTGACGATGATACGGACGAGGCTCTGGAAACCACGGTCGATGACCGGTGGCGGAACTTCCTCGAATGGCTTGGCGTCAGCCGCGGGCTTCGGCTTGTCCACTTTCACGACGTGGACGACGTCAACACGGGCTGGGTGCAGACCAGGGACCTGAGCCTGCCCGGCGGGTGGGCGTTCAAGGGCCTGGAGTGGAAGGAGTTCCGTAGCGAACTGGAAGGCGTTGCGGCTTCCGACCCGCGCTGGGACTCGACCGATCACTACCTCTACCAGGTCCACAACCTTGACCTGCTGGACCAGATCGCCCCCGTGGCCCGGCTTGCGGGCAACCAGGTAGCCGAGACGCTGCTGGCCCATCTGGTCCGGAACTGGCGAATCTACTCCCCGCGCACCCAGTCCCAGCTCGCGATGGTCGTCACGGGTAAGGCTCCAGCGCAGCGAACCCAGCCACCCAGGGCTCATCAGGACGAACTGGTCACCGTTGGCCCTGACTTGTGGCTGTTTCGGCTCCGGCGGTTCGCTATCTGCCCCACCAGCCATGGCCCGCGACGTCCTGGGCAGGCGTGGCGCCGTTCCGAGGAACTGCTCCGACGACTCGGACGCCGCAGCGGACCGGACGCCGGCAGGTTCCTGCCCGTGCTCACCCAGCCCGAGAGGGTCCCGGCCACCGCGCTGCGGGCCTGCCTGGACGAGCTTCAGGTTCGCGGGGAGCTCACGCCCGCCTCCTTCACTGTCGATGATGCCGACGGCCTCTGCCGCCGCGCTTCCGACGTCTATGCCAAAGGTGTCACCGACCAGACATTGCGCGCAGAACTGCGTCCGCTTTACCGGCAGATGTTCGAACTCCTCGCAGGCAAGACCGACGTCCGGGAGACGCCGCTCGCCGACTCACCACTAGCGGCCCGGACCGCCGCCGGCATCACCTTCCTGCCAGCCCGTGAAGTCCTGTACGCGTCCGTGTCGGGCAGTCGGGAGCGCAGCGGCGTCCAGGGAAAGGTACCGCTGTTCGTACTCGAGGCGGAGCCAGCCGCCGCAGCCCCGCTACGGAATCTCTTCGGCAGCCCGTTCCTGGAAAGCGCACTGGCGTGGACCGTCAACCCATCGGATGCGGCCCTGGAGGGAGACGACCTGCGCAAGTTCCGGGACGGGCTGCGCGAGCTAGTTCCCCTGCTGCTGGCCAGGCTGAGCGCTGACCGCGCCGAGCGAAGCGCGGCGGACCGCCGCGCGCTCCTGGAGTTCGTCAGCGAGATCGAGCCCGTCAACGGACTTACGCTCCGCTGCTCATACGGTGGCACCGATCTCGGCGATATCCCGCAACGGAATTATCACGTGCGCCGCACCGACGAGGGCAGATTCCAGGGATTCGTCGTGTGGCAAGGCCCAGCCTGGCGTCCTGTCTCCGAGGACGCGCAGACTCTCGCGATGGCCCTGGCCGAGACGCTCGAGGTCAATACGATTGAGACGTTCTTGTCCTTTATCAACGCGAATGAAGATCAGCGCCGCCAACTGCTCAGCCTCGCCGGCGCGACCGAGTGGCTTGATGAAATGCACGACAATCCCCCCGGTGATGACAGCCACGGCTCTCGGGCGACCGCAAGCGACACCCGCGGGGCACTCGACCAGACCGACGGGGAGTCCACGGAAGCCAGCACCGGAATCACGAACCAAATCCCCGCAAGCGAGCCGGGCGGGGTAGCCGCGCATCCCGTCCCATTGCACCGTTTCGAGGACTTGCTCTTCGGCGGCCAGGTCGTCCGGGTCGTTGGAGTAACACCAGCAGGCGCCCCAGGGAACGACGATGACGATGGCCGCCGCCACGGTCAGCCCGGAGGGCCATCCTCTGCACCCCGGGCGGCAGCCGGAGTCAATCTCGCCGCACTCGATCGCCTGGGCATGCTGATCACCTTCGCCTTCGAGCGACGCCGACACAGCGGACTAACAGCCGTCGTGCTCCCCGGTGACGAGAACCCGGAGGGCGCCTCGGTCCTGATCGTCGATGTCAGCTCCCCTGACATGATCGCCGCAGCCACGACCCAGTCCACCGTCGTTAAGAGCGCCTTCGAGAATCTCGCTCGCGACGGCGTAAGCGGCCTCTATCCGGGTTTCGATATCCTGACTCTCAAAGACGGCGACATCGACAGGATGATCGAACTCAAGTCTTCAGGCGTGGACGCCCAGGTTCAGGCCATGAGCTGGAATGAGTGGAAGACCGCCAGCGGCAAGCTTCGTGGCAAGTTCTGGCTCTACCTCGTGGGAAACCTGCGTGCAGACCTACAGAACGCGGTGCCCTTCATCCGGGCGGTCAGGGATCCTTTCGGGACGCTCGCTGCATCAGAGCAGGAGGACACCATCCGGAAGCACACAGTCCAGCTGCGGGTCCGCGAGTTCGCCGCCGCCGATCAGCTGACCTTGCAGGTGCGCGTCAGCCCATCCTCGACACCGAGGGGCAGCTAGCTAAGTTAGGTAGGCGCCCATGGCCGCCCGGGCTGCTGAGGGGGCTTCACAGGGGATGACTTGGGCCACCTCGGCGAATGTCATCTCGGTCCGGCCTGCCTTGGCTTCTAGCTGGGCGAGTGCCGAACGGCGATCGCCAGCTGGCCGACGAAGGTGGCGGTGAGGTGCGGTGATCCCGTCGCGTCGAGCCGGTCCCGTACCCGGGCGAGGAACTCGCGGGCGCGCGCGGGCCCCATTGCGCGGGTCCCGGACTGGGTGGACAGCTGCGCGAGGTAGTCCGAAGCCGTGTAGGACCCCGCAAGGGATACCGGAAGCTGGCGACCTCATCGAAATAGGCCCGTGCCTCATCGGGGAAGTGCCACTTGCCGATCTGCTCCGGCGGAGGAGGCGGCTCCCCGGCGACTCCCATCGCCCGGTAGTCCTGTTGCACATCGAACCAGAACGGCTCCGCGTCAGCCGGCCGCGCCCACCGGCACGAGCCGACCGCCATGACGCCTCCGCGAGCCAGGATCGCGGCCGGCTTAGCGTAGCGCGCGCCGGGGTCGATCCAGTGCAGCGCGTTGAACACCGCCACCGCGCGAACCGGGACGGCGCTGGTGTCCCGCCAGTCCTCGAACGAGGACGTGACGACGCGGACGAGAGGGAACCCGGCGGTCCTGGCTCGCGCCCGGTCCGCCAGGGCCGCGCCCAGTTCCACCGCCGTGACCGCAAGCCCCCGCTCGGCCAGCGGCACCGTCGCCTGCCCGGTCCCGCAGCCGATCTCGACGACCCGGTCGCCCTGCCTGAGGCCGGCCGCCTGGAGCAGGTCGTCGAACAAGGCGCCCGGCAATACCGGCCGGGTCCGGTCGTAAGCCTCGGCATCGGCGTTGAACCCGCGGCGCAGTTCTCGCCGCGAGCCGTCCTCCGGCACTGGCGAGTGGGTCGTCTGATCCACGAGTCACGTATTAGGCCATCGGCCGCAGGCCGCGCAACGGAATTACCGGGATCGCGCGGGGCACCGGGCGTCAGAGGGCGCCGGCGTCAGGCAGACGGTGCCCTGGCCTTCTCGAGGATGGCGCCGGCCTGATCTGGCGACCGGGCCGCCGGTTCCGCCGTGCCCTCGTCCACTCCGATGATGACAACCGGCCCGAGGAGGCGGAACTCGAAGCCGAAGGGGCACGGGTCCGTTAGGGCGGTGAGTCAATGGTTGAGAGGCTCTTGATCGCCTCGGTGAGCTGGTCGGGGGGCAGGACGAAGGCCAGCCGGACGTGGTGGCGGGCATCGGCGTCGCCAGTGGCGCTGAGCAGGCGGCCGGGGACCACCGCGACGCACTTGCGCAGTGCGGCCTGGGTGAAGGCGCCCGCGTCGGTGTTACCGGGCAGCCGCGCCCAGATCGACAGGCCGCCCACGGGGCAGGCCCACTGCCAGGCGGGCAGGTACTGGCGCAGCGCGGCGGTGATCGCCGCGCAGCGCGGGCGCAGCCAGTCGGCGCGCCACTTGAGGATCTCGTCGTTGCGGCCGGCGATCACGGCCGCGACGATGGCCTGCTGGTAGGCGGTGCTGCCGAGGTCGGCGGCGGCCTTGGCGGAGGCGAGCCTTGCGATGATGCCCTGCGGGGCGCGGATCCACCCGGTCCGCAGGCCGCCCCAGTACGTCTTGGACAGCGAGCCGACGGTCACCACGTTAGGCGCGCACGAATCGAGCGCGGCCAGCGGGGGCGGGGGCGGGGCATCGGTCAGCGGCAGGTCCGCCACGGTCATGTCGTCGATGAACACGGTGTCCGGGTACGCCTTAGCCAGCGCCAGGACACGGCGCCGGGAGGTCAGCGGGAGGCTGACGCCGACCGGATTCTGGTGGGTGGGGACCAGGTAGACAAGCGGCGGGCGGTGCGCCGCCAGCGCGCGCTCCAGCCGCGCCATGTCCCCGACCGGGACGCCGACCGGGCGCGCGCCCGACCGGTGCAGCGAGTCAAGAACGCCGGGGAACGTGGGATCCTCGGTGACCACGGGCTGGCCGGCCACCACCTCGCAGCGGATCAGCAGGTCCAGCGCCTGCTGGGCGCCCGTGGTGACGATGACCTCCTCCGGCCGGGTCGGCAGGCCGTGCCGGGTGGTGAGCATGTCCGCGATCGCCGCGCGCAGGTCGGGCAGGCCGTACGGGAAGTAGCCGGGGGTGGCGGTGATCGCGCGGCGGGCAGCGGCCGAAAGGACAGCGGAGGGGTCCTCCAGCGCGGCGGCCACCTGCGGGGCGCACTCCACGGTGGCCAGCGTCAGGTCGGCCTCCACCGTGGAGGTGCCCAGGATCCGGGTGAAAAAACCGTTTGCCCGGTGGACGCCGGCCGGGGTGCACTGGTGCGGGACGATCCGGGTGCCCGAGCCCTGGCGGCTGTCGGCCATGCCCTCGTCGCGCAGCACCTGATAGGCCATCGCGACGGTGTTGCGGCTGACCGACAAGACGGTGGCGAGCTCGCGCTCGGGCGGCAGGCGAAGGCCCGTCGGCAACTCGGCGGTGTCGGCCAGCCGACCGAGGCGGGCGGCGAGCAGCCGGTACAGCGGACCGTCGCTGGCGGACCAGTAGCCGAGCAGGTCAGCAAGGGCGGCGGCGGTAATGCGGGCGGGCGGTGTCTCCGGGAAGGGAGCCCCGGGGAAGCCGGACAGCATCCCGTCGGCCCAGGCAGTGTCCGCCCGGACAGCCCGGGCCACTTGTCCGCGAATTGGCTCTGTCAGCACAGTGCCAATCATGCCACATTTCTGAGATATGGGAATCTTGCTTTTCGTCCTCGGCGCGCTGGCACTGGCGGTGGCCGGGATGACCTGGCTGGCGCTGGCCGGGTTCAGGAACGGGGACCGGCTCCTGGACGCCGTGGTCACCGCGGAACTACGACACTCGGCGCAACCGGACGAATCCCGTCCGGTGGTCGTCGCCGAAGTTCGCAACCCCTCGGAATCAGCGGCGCTGGTGGGCCTGGCCGCCCGGCGCAGCCGGATCCCGGGCTGGCTGGGCGGCGGCAGCGTCGGCGTCCCGCGCTGGACGGCGCGGCGGGCGCTGCGGGCCGACCGGTACCCGGTCGTGGGCATCGTGCCCGCGTCCGGCTGCGCGCGGCTCGTCGTCCCGGTGACGGAGACGGGGGAGCGTTACCGGCTGACGGCCGCGGTCGGCCAGGCCGGCGGGCGGCTGCGGGTCCACCGCCTCCTGGTCGATGACCGGGCGCGGCTGTGGCTGCCGGTGGCCGACCTCAGCGGCTGGCCGAGTTAGCCGGCAGTGCCGCCCTGACAGTGCTACTCGGCCGGCCCAGCTAGGCGTCGGGCGCGCTTGGCCCGCAGGCGGGCGCCGGCCGCGAGCAGTGCCATCACGAGCAGTGCCACGGCGATGACGGCCACTGCGATCGCGGTCCACAGCCGGCCCATCAGGCCCGGCCGGGCCGGCGTGGCGGGCGGGGCCAGCGGGGCCGGTGCCCGCAGCCCCATCGGTCCCAGGCCCGCCGATCGCACCTGCGCCGCCGCCAGCCCGGCCGTCGTCAGGGCATCGGCGATGGCCGGGGCCGCCAGGCTAGCGGTGGCCAGCGGCGAGCCCAGCTCCCCGTTGACGACCCGGGCGACCTCGCTGACGGTCTGCACGCCGTAGGCCATCGTCGGGTTGTCCTCGGTGAGCACCGCCAGGCAATACGCAGGCCCCCCGGCTCCCCGGGCGGCCTTCCCGGAGACGCAGCCGATGCTGTTGATGTGCCAGCCGGCCGCGCCGGTCGGCAGCCACCCGTTCTTCAGCTCAACGGTCATGCCCGCGGGGACCCCGGCCGAGATCCCCCACCGCTGGGCCGGGTCCACCCGCGCCATAAGGCCAAGCTCGTAGGACCGGGCGGTCGCCGACAGCACGCCGTTCGCCGTCGTCAGCAGGTGCAGCAGCTTCATCTGGTCCCCGGCGGTGACCTGGGTCAGCCCCCAGTACCCGCCGGTCCCCGGCACGGTCTGGGTCATCTTGGCCAGGTTCAGGAACTGGCGCATCGCCACCGGGCCGACGTCGTTCCACAAGTCGGTGGCGGCATCGTTGTCGGACTCAGTGATCATCGCCGTCGCCGTCGCCCGCTCGCTGGCCGATGGCCGCGCGTCATCGCCATGCAACAGCGCGGCCAGGATCGTCGCCTTGACGATGCTGGCCGAGTCGAAGTGCCGGCTCGCGGCCAGCTCGCAGGTCACCCCGGTCGCCGGGTCGCTGACGGCCAGGCCCACCGCCGATGCCCGCCGGTCCAGCACCGCCGCGATCTGCGCCGACAACCGCGCCGCCAGCTGCGGGTGCGAGCCTGACCAGCACGCGCCCCCGCTCCCGGCGGGCACGCCAACCCTCGCCGCGCCGGTGATGCCTGCCGTGCGCACGGTGCCTGCCGTGCCCACGGTGCCTGCCGTGCCCACGGTGCCTGCCGTGCCCATGGCCCCTGCGGTGCCGGTTACCGCGCCGGCGGGCCCGGCCGCGAGCCCCAGCACGCCGGCCGCCAGCACGCCGGCCGCCAGCACGCCGGCCGCCAGCACCGCGGTCCTGGGCGTTCCTGCCGCTCGCCCGGCCCTCCCGGGCCCGTCGGCACCCCGCCGGTCAGCTGCCGGATGGCCCCGGAAGCGCGCCCGTCTCACGCCTCGCCCCATGAAGCTGCACCCCCAGATACCAAGCTCATCACGAAACGTGAGCAAATCTAGAGGCTGCACAGCAGGAATGACTACTG
>JAICUO010000950.1 GCA_025935815.1 Streptosporangiaceae bacterium | reverse complement strand
CGGCCCGAGGGAGTTTGCCAGCGAAAGACCCCGGGCTCCGGCTGGGTGAGCTCCCAGCCGGCGGCTTGCTTGAGGCGATGGTGATGACGGCAGGGCGGCCCAAGATTGCACTCGTCGGTGTCGCCGTCGGGCCAGGCCTTCGTGTGGTCGAGGTCGCAGTGGACGGATGACGCGCCGCAGCCGGGTGCGGGGCAGGTGGCGTTGCGGGCGCGCACGAGGTCTTGCAGCGCGCGGCCCGGCCGGTACCTGTCCTCGCGATGCCGGTGGTCGCAGGAGTCCTTGGCGATCGGCGCCAGGCCGGCCTTCAGCCGCTTGAGGAGCTGCTCAAGCTGGTCAAGCTGGGCGGCTGACGGCGCTCCAGTGGGTGGCCGCGGCGCGGTGCTGGCCGGCGGCCGCGGTGCCGGGCCGACTGGCGGTGCGGGGCCGACTGGCGGTGCGGGGCCGGCCCTGGCTTCGCCTGATGGCGGGTCCCAGGGGTACTGGCCGCGCGCGCAGCCGTGGGCACCTGCCGTCCGGTCGGCGCCGACGATGGTCACGCACCAGCGAGTGGCGGCATGGTGGGAGGCCGCCCGCACCAGGTCGCGGAGCGTCTTGGGGTCGATGATGTCGCGGCCGGCCTCCCCGGGCATCGTCGACCAGCCCAGCAGGGTGCCGACGGGGACAAGGAGGTTGATCTTGGCCGGGAACGGCGCGCGGCCGCCTGGCCCGCCGGATCCCGGCGGGCTGAACGGCCACGGGGAGCCACCGCCTCCCGCCGTACCTTCCGGCTCGCCAGATCCGGGTCGGCCGGGGATGCGGTCGCGGGGGTCGCGGCCCTGGGTGAGGTCGAGGTAGCAGGCCAGCTCCAGCTCGCGGAGGCTGCCCGGGACTCCCCTGGCCCGCAGTTCCCGGGCCAGGCCCCGGATGTGCGCCCTGGAGGCGAGGACCTCCTCGACCGGCAGCTCGCGCCCCGCCAGGGCGTAGTTCCCCGACCGCTCGCCGAAGACCTCCACCCGCGCCTGCTTGCGGGTCGCCCGCTCCTTGCGCTCCCGCTCGGCGCCGGGGTCCAGGCTGATCGCCAGCTTGCGGGCGCGGCGGCGCAGCGCGTCATACCGCAGGCCGGGCGCCTCGGGCGCCAGCTCCGCGTCGGCCTGGCGGGCGTGCTCGCCGGACAGGTGGGCGGTGGCGTCGTGCACGATCTGGCAGCGGTGCGCGTCGCCGCGCCCGGCGGCCAGTTGCCCGGCCATCGCGGGGAGCCGGTCGCGCAGGGCCAGCGCCAGGTCCATCCGCTCCTGCGCCGCCAGCGGGCTGTCGGCCAGCTCGAAGGCCAGCTCATCGGCGGCGAACTCGGCCGCCTGGCCGTTGAACCGCCACCGCCCGTCCTTGTCCCGCCGCGGGGCGGGAGTGGATTCCCAGCGGCGGCGGGCGAACTCCTGCGTCGCCTTGAGCTCCAGCCACTCCGCCCGGGCCCGCAGCCGGCGGGCCGCCGCGACCACCCCCACCACCGCGTCATCCGGCATCCCGGCCATGCCGTCCGCGACGGCCTGCTCCACCCGCAGCTGCAGCGGGATGCCCGCGCCCATGGTCTCAGCGGCCCCTCCGGGACCGAACCCGGCGCCAGGATCGAGCGCCGGCCACCCGTCGGGCACGTCCCACCAGGTCCCGGGCTCATCACCGGGCACCCGCGGTGACCAGGCCTCCTCGCCGGGGCCGTCGAAGTAGTCCTCACCCGCATCGAGCGGAGCGGCAAAGGGTGCGGAACTCGAGCGCATAGCCGTTCTCCCCTCGCCCTAGCGCGAACTGCTGGACTACCAGAATGAGTGACATATACATGAATAGGTTACCACATCCTCATGGATCATCAAAGCTTTATACAGCGGTTTTTCGTAATCATTTTCGGACTAAGATTACTGGCGTGGTGGTCTAGGACGGCTTCGAAGGCGCGCATCGTGGCTACGACCATCGCCCGGCTCGTCGCCGCCCCCGAAGGCCGCACCGGGATCGGCGGCACCATCACCGGATAGCCGGCTGACGCCTGCCTAGGGCCGCGGGGAGCTGGAGGCAGGCGCGCCCAGGTACTG
>JAICUO010000856.1 GCA_025935815.1 Streptosporangiaceae bacterium | reverse complement strand
CGCGTACCATGCCGTCGGCGGCGTCGGCGGCCGACTCCAGCGCCCGGGTGACGGTGGTGCCGACCGCGATCACCCGCCCGCCCGCCTGGCGCGTGGAGTTGACGAGCCGGGCGGTGGCCTCCGGCACCCGGAACCGTTCCGGCTGCGGCGGCTCGCCCGGCTCCTGCGAGGACACCCCCGTGTGCAACACGATCGGGGCCACCGCCACGCCGCGGGTGATCAGGTCGGTCACCACCTCGGCCGTGAACGGCCGCCCGGCGCTGGGCATCTCCGCGCTGCCCGGCTCGCGGCCGAACACCGTCTGGTATTCCGCCAGCGGCCACGCGTGCGGCACGTAGCCGTAGCGGATGGGCCGGCCGTGGCGCGCCAGGAACGCGCGGACCCCGCCGTCGATCCGCGGCCGTGCCCGCCACAGCCGTGCCTGCCCGGCGGGCTGCGGCCGGTCCACGACCAGCGTGGCGCCGGCCCCGGCGTCCAGGGTGACCACGTCGCCGGGCCGCAGGCCCTCGACCGGTCCCGCGGCCGCCCCGGCGGGCCGCACCTCGACCACCCAGGAGCCGTCGTCGAGCTCGGCGGAGAAGTGCACCTCCACCGGCGCGCCCGCCCAGCCGCCGTCCGCCGCCGCCGCGAGCGTGGCGGAGGTGTTGACCCCCATGAGGTCACCGGGCGCCAGGAACTCCCCGAGCTGGCCGAACCGGGCGTGCTGCATGCCCTCGCCGCTCGCGACCAGCAGCCGCACGCCGTCGCGGGCGGGCGGCGGCTCTGACGCCTCCAATTCCGGCGGCAAGGCGAAGTCGAGCGTCGTCATGCCGGCGCCTCCACGGTGGCCTGCGCCGTGGCCTGCGCTGAGCCGGGGGCCCCAGCCAGATGTGCGGTGCGCACCCGGCCGCTCGGCGGCCGCGCCGTGATCAGCTGGAGCAGCGCGGGGACGACGGCCTCCGGCTCGGGCCGGTCGGAGATGTCCTCGCCGGGGAACGCCGCCTGGTGCATCTGCGTGCGCATGTCGCCAGGGTCGACCGAGTAGACGGCCAGCCCTTCCTCCTCGGCGGCGAGCACCGCGGTCAGCTGGTCCAGCGCCGCCTTGGACGAGCCGTAGGCGCCCCAGCCCTCGTACGCCTCGACCGCCGCGTCGGAGCTGACGTTGACGAGGGCGCCGCCGGACGCGCGCAGCAGCGGCAGGAACAGCTGGGTGAGCGCGAGCGGGGCGAGCACGTTGGTTTCCAGGACTCGCCGGGCCGCCGCGAGGGGCACGTCGGCCAGCCGCGGCAGCGGGGACGGCCCGAGGTCGCTGGCGTTGTTGACGAGCAGGTCCAGGCGGCCGAGATCGCGGACGGCGATGGCCAGCGCGTCCCGGTGGGCGGGATCGGTGACGTCGCCAGGCACGACGATGGCCCCCGGGAGCGCGGCGGCGAGGTGGCCGGCCCGGCGCGCGTCGACGACGACGCGCCAGCCGCTAGCGAGCAAGGAGCGCGCTAGCGCCAGGCCCAGCCCGCGCCCGGCCCCGGTGATGAGGGCAGTTGGTTGCGGTGTGCTAGTCATGCCGCTTATTGTTGTAGTTGAAGTCAACTTTAAGTCAAGCGATCCCCCTCCGGGAGAATGCGGTAACCGTGCGGAGCACCGACCACCTCACCGTCAGCGAGCTCGCCGCCCGCAGCGGGTTCGCCCCGTCCGCGCTGCGCTTTTACGAGCGCGAGGGGCTCATCCAGGCGAGCCGGACCTCCGGTAACCAGCGCCGCTACGAGCGCGGCGTGCTGCGGCGCCTGGCGTTCATCCGCGCGGCCCGCAACGTCGGCCTGTCCCTGGAGGAGGTCGCCGCCGCGCTCGCCGCGCTTCCCGACTCGCGCACCCCGACCAAGGCCGACTGGACCCGGCTGTCCCGCGCCTGGCGCGCCCGGCTGGACGCGCAGATCGCCGCGCTGGAGAAGCTGCGCGACGGCCTGGACTCCTGCATCGGCTGCGGCTGCCTGTCCCTGAAGAGATGCGCGATGTCCAATCCCGCCGACGTCGCCCGCACCGACGGCCCCGGCGCCCGGTACCTGCCCGCCCCGCTGCGGTAACGCCCGCCCCCGCGCCCGCGTGCAAGTCACCCGCGTGCAAGTTACATCCGCCCGGCGGGGGCGCCTCGGTTCCCCCGTGAGGTCATCCGGTGCCGGGTCCCGGGCCCCGGCGCCGCGCGCCGCAGTCATTGCCGGTGCGTCAGAGCCTTGATAACGCTACGGTCAGTTACTGCGCCGTTGGCGCGAAAGGCGGGGCAAGATGCGCGCAGGCGCGAAGTGGGGATCCGTCGTCATGGCCGCCTTCTTGGCGCTGACCGTCAGCGCGGCTCCCGCGCTCGCCGGACAGCAGGGGATCGCCCGCGGGGGTTCACCCGGCCACGGCCGGCCGGTTAACGGGTTCGCGCCCGGCGGCCTGTGGAACACGCCGCTGCCGGCCAACGTGCCGCTGGCCGCGAACTCCGCCGCCATCGTGGCCAACATCGCGCTGGACCAGCAGACCCGGCGATCATGGACCCGGACAACTTGCTGCCGCCCGGCGACTGGCCCTTCGTCCTGACCCAGATTCCCGTCACGGAACTGCAGGCCCTCCCGCTCAACTACGGCCAGCCCCGGTAATCAACTACCAGGGGTCCTAAGAACATCATTGCATTGCAATCACAAACGTAGCAAAATCGTGCCACGACCTACCAAGCGGTGCTCACCCGGCGAGGCGAGGCATGATGATCGGCACGGTCACGGCAACCACGGCATTGGCGGCGGCGGGCCCGTTCACCCAATCACTTAACCCGGCTCACTCGACGCTCGGGAGCACGCTG
>JAICUO010000498.1 GCA_025935815.1 Streptosporangiaceae bacterium | reverse complement strand
TGGCCAACCAGAACTCCCCGGAGCGGCTGCGGGTGTGGCACAACGGCCAGCAGATCCTCAGCACGCTGGTCAACACTGGCGTGCCGGGGGCGGGCACGCAGGACGGCACGTTCCCGGTCTACGAGCGCTTCAAGGTGACCGAGATGAAGGGCACCAACCCGGATGGCTCGAAGTACGACGACATCGTGAAGTGGGTGTCGTACTTCAACGGCGGTGACGCGCTGCACTACTTCCCCCGGCCGGGATACGGTTACTACCAGAGCGTGGGCTGCGTGGAAATGCAGCTGGACCCGGCCAGGTACATCTGGAACTACACCACCTACGGCAGCCTGGTGACCGTTACGGGCCCTGAGGCGTAATCCGCGTACCGGCTGGTCAAGCGGGCGTCCCGGCCCTGGCCGGGGCGCCCGTTCGCGTCAAGGCGGCAACGGCCCTGGCGAAGCGGGAACCGGGAACGTCAGCGGCGACGCGCTCGGCGTCGTCAACGTCGTCAACGTCGGTGAGCTCGGGGAGCATCGCCACGCGCAGGCCCCCGGCCGCCAGCCGGGCCAGCTGGGCGCGGCCGGTGTCGGGGCGGGACATCGGGACGCCGAGCAACAGCGACGGGTCCGGGGCGCGCAGGCCGAGCAGCCAGTAGCCGCCGTCCGCCGCCGGGCCGAACACGGCATCGGCCGTACGGGACACCAGCGGCCGCGCGGCCGCGGCCAGCATCTCGGGCGTCACCTGGGGCGTGTCCATCCCGATCAGCAGCATCGGCAGCGGAGCGCCGCCGGCGCGGGAATCATTGCCACCAGTGTCATCGACAGCAGTGTCATCGAAAGCGCAGGCGAGCCGCTCATCGAGGCCGCCGCCGCGCTGCGCGATCACCTCAAAGCCCGGCGGCAGCCACGGCCCGGGAGCCCCGGCGAGGGCGAGCACTCGCCGGGCGGCCGGGGCGGCGGCGACCGCGTGCAGGGTGTCCGTGAGCGCCGCCTCGGCGAGCGCCGCGGCCTGCTCCGGCGTGAACGGAGGCGTTAGCCTGGTCTTCACCCGGCCGGGTACCGGCTCCTTCGCGATGACGATGACCGTAACCGGCAGGTCGCTCATCAGGCGGCGCACTCGCCGAGCACGCGGCGCATGTCGCGCACCGCGCGGACGGTGCCGCCGACGGTGCCGGTCACCTTGGACTTGCCGGTCCGCGGGTAATACGGGACCGGAACCTCGTCGATCCGCCAGCCCGCGCTCGCCGCGCGCATCACCATCTCCAGCGGGTAACCGAACCGGCGGTCGGCGATGCCCAGGTCCAGCAGCGACTCCCGCCGGGCGGCGCGCATCGGGCCAAGGTCGTGCAGCGGCACGCCAGCGCGATGGCGCAACTGCGCCGACAGGACCGCGTTGCCGAGGCGGGCGTGCAGCGGCCAGGCGCCCAGGCCACGCGGCGCCCGGCGGCCCAGCATCAAGTCAACGCCCCCGTCCAGCACCGGGCCAGCAACCATGGCCAGGTCCGCGGGGTCAAACGAGCCGTCGGCGTCCATTACGCAGACCACGTCGCTCGAGGCGGCGAGCAGCCCCGCGTGGCAGGCCGCGCCGAAGCCCCGCTGGGGTGCGTCCACCACGGTCGCCCCGTAGGCGATCGCGATGGCGGCCGAGCCGTCGGTTGACCCGTTGTCGGCCACGATAGGGCGGTAACCGGACGGCATCCGGGTGAGAAGCTCAGGCAGCGCACCCGCCTCATTCAGGCAGGGGAGGATCACGTCGACTGTCATGGCCCGACCGTAACCGGGCCGTGACCTCCCGCGTCACGAAATGCCCTTACAGAACAATGACGGCTCGTAGCGCGCGGTGTCGGGCGAGCCGCCCGCGGTGATTGGCTCGGCCCATGCGAGTTCTCGTGACCGGCGCGGCGGGCTTCATCGGCTCGCACGTCGTGGAGTCAATGATGGCGGCCGGGCATCAGGTGGTCGGCCTCGATTCCCTCTCCCCCGCCGTGCACAGCGAAAGGCCCTCATACATCTCCAACGACATCGACCTGCGCGTCAGTGATGTCCGTGACCGCGCCGCCGTGCTCGACGCCCTCGACGGCGTGGACGCGGTCTGCCACCTCGCGGCGATGGTCGGTCTCGGAGTATCGGTTGATGACCTTCCGCTGTACGCCGACGTCAACGTGACCGGGACGGCCGTCCTGCTCGCGGCGATGGCGCGGCGGGGCGTCCTGCGGCTGGTGTTGTCCTCCTCGATGGTCGTCTACGGCGAGGGCGGGTACGCGTGTCCGCTCGACGGGCCCGTGCGGCCACTTCCCCGGGCCGTGGCGGACCTGGACGCCGGCGTGTTCGAGCCGCGCTGCCCGGCCTGCGGGGCGCGGCTGGACTCGGTCACGGTTCCCGAGGAGGCCGCGGCGGACCCGCGTAACGCCTACGCCACCAGCAAGCTGGCCCAAGAGCACCTGGCGGCCAACTGGGCGCGGGTGACCGGCGGCACGGCCGTCGCGCTGCGGTATCACAACGTGTACGGGCCGCGGATGCCGCGAGACACGCCGTACTCGGGGGTGGCCGCGATCTTCCGCTCCGCGCTGGAGAACGGCGAGCCGCCCCGGGTGTTCGAAGACGGCGGCCAGCGCCGTGACTTCGTGCACGTCCGCGACGTCGCCGACGCCAACGTCCTGGCACTGGCAGCGACCGGAGAGCGCGTCCCGGCGGGCGCCCTGCGCGCCTACAACGTGGCCAGCGGCACCCCGCACACCGTCGGCGAGATGGCCCGCGCCCTGGCGGGCGCGTTCGGCGGCGGCCTGGAGCCCAAGGTCACCGGCGAGTACCGCCTCGGCGATGTCCGCCACGTGGTCGCCTCACCGGAGGCCGCCGCGCGCGAGCTGGGCTACCGTGCCCGCGTCCCCTTCGAAGACGGCATGCGCGAGTTCGCCACCGCTAAGCTCCGCGCCCCCGCCCGCCCCTGATGCGGCCCCGCCCGTTGGGGCTAGCGGGCGGGGTGCATGGCGCCGGTTGCCCGGGTGGGGGCGGGGCGGCTTACGGCGCGGGCGCCGTTGCGGGCCAGCGGGAGCTTGATGGTGAACTGGCAGCCAGGGCCGGTGTTGCGGACGCCGATCTGGCCGGAGTGCGCGTCGACGATGCCCCGCGCGATGGACAGGCCCAGGCCGGCGCCGCCGCCCTGCGGGTCTGGGGTGCGGGCGCTCTCGCCGCGGAACGCGACATCGAAGACCCGGGGCAGGTCGGCCGCGGGGATGCCGCCGCATTCGTCGGCCACGCTCACGCAGGCCTGGCCGGCCTGGATCTCGCCGATGACTTCGATCGTGCCGTCCCGCGGGGTGTGCCGGATGGCATTGGTGACGAGATTGCGGACGGCGCGGCCCATCTCGGCGGTGTCGATCAGCACCGGCATTCCGCGCACGGCCGAGCCGGTGAGCCGGATGCCCTTGGCCCGGGCGACCGGCTCGGTGCTCGCGACGACCTCGGCGACGAGGTCTTCCAGGCCAACCAGGCGAGGCGACAGCCGCAGCGTGCCCGCGTGGATCCGCGATAGCTCGAACAGGTCATCGATCATCGCCGACAGGCGGTCGGTCTCCCGGCGGATCTGGGAGTGGTAGCGGCTGACCTCACGGGGGTCGGTGACGACCTGGTCCTCGAGCGCCTCGGCCATCGCGCGCAGCCCGGCCAGCGGGGTGCGCAGATCGTGGCTAACCCAGGCGACCAGCTCGCGGCGGCTCGTCTCCAGCGCCTTCTCCCGGGCCCGCGCCTTGCCGAGCCGGTCGTGGGCGGCATTGAGCCCGTCCGAGAGCCCGGCCAGCTCGGCGGGCAAGACCGCGGCGGGCGGGGTGTAGATCCCCGACTCGCCGACCTCCCGGACCGCCCCGAGCAGCGTCCGGCTGGCCCGGGTGAAGGTGCGGCCCAGGAACGTGGCGACCAGGAGGCCGGCCAGGCCCGCCACGGTGAGCAGCTCCAGCATGACCTGGCGGTCACCGGCGCCGGGGAGCATCAGCTCCGCGATGGCCCCGCAGGAGACCAGCGAGCTGAGCACGGTGATGCCGACGACCACGGCGAGCAGCACCCCGACGGACCGCCTGGCCAGCATCCTGAGGGCGATGATCCCGAGGATCGCGCACGCCACGGCGATGCCCCCCGACCATTCGGAGACGTGGGCCAGGTCACTGCCGGGCACGCGGGGAAGCCAGCTGTCGGCCACGGCCGTCGCGCGCGCCAGGCCGGCGCCGCTCATGACGGCGCCGTTCATGACACTGCCCCGAAGGGGCCGGTGGCCGGCCCTCCATCGGGCTCGTAGCGGTAGCCGACTCCCCAGACGGTCACGATCCGCTTGGGCAGGGTCGGGTCCGCCTCCAGCTTCTCGCGCAGCCGCCGGACATGCACGGTGACGGTGGACGTGTCGCCGAAGGACCAGCTCCACACCTCCGCGAGGAGCTGCTCGCGGCTGAACGCCTTGCGCGGGTTGCGCATCAAGAACACCAGCAGGTCGTACTCGCGGGAGGTCAGCTGGATGAGCCGCTCCCCCAGCCGCACCTCGTGCGCGGACAGGTCGACCGACAGGTCACGGTCGCGGATGACCCCGGCCTCAGCCGCCGCGGGCAGGCCGCTGCCGCGCGCCCGACGCAGTACCGAGCGCACCCGCATCGCCAGCTCCCGGGGGCTGAACGGCTTGGTGACGTAATCGTCGGCGCCAATCTCGAACCCCGCCAGCCGGTCGGTCTCATCGCCGAGCGCGGTCAGCATCACCACCGGGATCGGCCATCGCTCGCGCAGCCGGCGGCATACCTCAAGGCCGTCAATCCCGGGCAGCATCAGGTCGAGCACCACCAGGTCCGGCGGCTGCTCGGCGATCCGGCGCAGCGCCTCGTGCCCGTCGTGCACGCATTCCACGGTGTGGCCGTCACGCACCAGGTAGCGTCCGACGACATCGGCGACGGTGGGATCGTCGTCGACCACGACGATCCGTCCTGGCAGGTCGGGGTTGGTCACCAGGGTGTCCTAACTCGTCAATGAGGCGCTACGCACAGTCGCGGCTTGCGTACGCCATGAATGCTTACCGTTACAAGGTAAGTCCCCGCGCGGGCATACGGCCAGGAAACGGGCCTAAACGGTTAGATCTCGGTAAGGTCCCTTTCCGTTCTGTTAGGTCACCCGCGAACCGCTGGGTGCCGGACACCCCCAGCCAGGACACTGGTCTTTCGTTTCCGCATTCGGCTGACCGCGCCGCAGCGCCCGGCTCGGCCTCGACCGGGAGGAGACCATGGGTGATCGGCGAACTCTACGAGCATGCGCTGGCCGGGCGGGCGCATCCCGAGATCGAGCACGCCGATGGCACCCGCACGCCGCTGCCGGTGGCGGACTGGCTGCGGGCGCGCCCAGGCGACACCTCCCTCGTGGAGCGCTGCAGTGGCCCGACCCTAGACGTCGGCTCCGGCCCCGGACGCCTGACCAAGGCGCTGGCCGAGCGCGGCATTCCCGCCCTTGGCATCGACGTCACCCCGTACGCGGTCGACGTGGCGCGCTCGGCGGGGGCGCTCACGCTGGTGCGCGACGTCTTCGGCCAGGTGCCGGGAAGCGGCCGGTGGAACACCGTCTTGCTGGCCGACGGGAACATCGGGATCGGCGGTGACCCGATCGCGCTGCTGCGCCGGGTCACCGAGCTCCTCGGCCCGCTGGGCAAGGCCCTGGTGGAGGTCCAGGCGCCGGGATCCCCGCTGCGGCTGGAGAAGGTCCGGCTGCGGTCGGCCGGCAAGATCGGCGCCTGGTTCCCGTGGGCGTACGTCGGCGCGGACCAGATCAACGAGCTCGCCACCGTCGCCGGGTTCGCGGCAGCGGAGTCCTGGTCGGTGCATGGCCGCTGGTTCATCTCGCTGCGTACTCCGGGGTGCGCGCACCCGCCCGCCGGCGACTCGGGCAGGGATTAAGGTCCACTTACGGCTGGCGGAGGATGCGGGTCTTGGCGGGGGCGGCGGTGGCACCCTTCGGCCATGAGCACCAGCACGAC
>JAICUO010000006.1 GCA_025935815.1 Streptosporangiaceae bacterium | reverse complement strand
GGTCTTGCTGGCCATGCCCAGCCGCGTGCGCAGCCCCGTTGACTGCCCCGCGGCCACGTACTGATCTGATGGCAATTCTTCCGCCTCTCAGCCGAGGCCACTACTGCTCAGTTAGATAGCTAACTTGAACCTTACGGCTTGAGGTTGATACGGAAAATGACATGTCAGCTCTATTTTTTAACCGATCGGCTCGATGTGCTGCCTGAACCCACCGAGCCGCACATATGCTTTC
This sequence comes from Streptosporangiaceae bacterium, assembly GCA_025935815.1. Classification (GTDB taxonomy): domain Bacteria; phylum Actinomycetota; class Actinomycetes; order Streptosporangiales; family Streptosporangiaceae; genus Trebonia. The sequence continues at coordinate 36,706 of JAICUO010000006.1, read as the reverse complement.
GTCGTGGACGCATTGAGTAATGTCCTCACCGCTAACCGGGTTACCGGGATGGTGGCGATGCAGCTGCGGGCTCGGGGCAGCTGGGGGCTGGCCACCGACAGCATCGACGACTGCGCCTTCCTCATCGTCGCCCAGGGCAGCTGCTGGCTGCGCGCGGCGGGCCACCCCCCCATCCAGCTTGTCCAGGGGGACGTCCTGCTGCTGCCGAGCGGGTCCGCCGCCGCACTCACCAGTTCCCGCAACGGCCGCGCGATGCCCGCACGGGAAGTGCTGGCCGAGCACCCGCGGGGCGAGGACGGCACCGTGGACCTGGGCGGCAGCGGCCCCGCCGTGCACCTGATCCACGGAGAATTCACCTTCGAGCACGACAAGGCCCATCCCGTGCTGTCGCTGCTGCCGCCGCTGCTGCACATACCCGGCGCCCCCGGCACCGGAGCCGATGAGCTCGCCACGGTCGTGCACATGCTCGCCACCGAGCTAACCCGGCCGCGAGCTGGGTCCGACACTGTCGTCTCGCACCTGGCCGACATCCTGTTCGTCCACATCCTGCGGGCGTGGCTCGCGACTGACCAGCATCCGGGCGCGTCCTGGCTGGGCGCGCTCCGCGACCGCCAGATCGCCACCGCGCTCGCCAGGCTGCACGCCCATCCGGACCGCCCCTGGACCACGGAGTCGCTCGCCGCCGAGGCCGCCATGTCCCGGGCGGCGTTCGTCAGGCGCTTCAGCCGCCTGGTCGGCCAAGCGCCGCTCGCCTACCTCACCTGGTGGCGGCTGAGCCTGGCGGCGCGATGGCTCCGCGACACCGACGAGCCCATCGCCGTGGTGGCCGGGCGAGCCGGCTACGGCTCGGAATACTCCTTCTCCCGCGCGTTCACCCGGCACCACGGCCAGCCCCCCGGCCGCTACCGGCGCCACTCTCGCGAGCTCGCGGATCAGCCAGGGGAACCGCTGCTGCGACTGAGGTAATCTGCCGCGTCCCGTACGAACTGGAAAAACTCGCCGCCGCCGTCCCCCCTGACCGAGGAATCGCTGCGCGACATCGGCCCCTTCGCCGCCGCACTGTACGACTACCACGCGTCCCACCCCCGCCTCGCCCGCCTCCTGCAGTGGGAGGAACTCCGCGCCCAGGACACCGAACTCGACCCCGCCGCGACCGCCTGGGTCGGCGAACTTCACGACCTCGATGACGATGACTTTGGCGTAGCCCTCGGCCACGTCCGCATTCTGGCCGCGCAGCCCGCCGCCGTAGTAACCCGCCGCCAAGCCCGGTCCTGCATCTGGGCAGCCGCAACGGCGTGCGGGGTGCCACACTACGTTCTGGCTGTCGATGTCTGCTTGGGAGGGCAAGGTATGGCTGATCGCGCCGTTCGGCGAACTCAGGAGGAGCGGCGCGCGGAGACCGAACGGCGCGTGCTGGCCGCGGCGATGGCGCTGATCGCCGCGCACGGCTCCCGCTCGGTCACGCTGGCCGAGGTGGGGGAGGCCGCCGGCTATAGCCGGGGGATCGTCCGTCATCACTTCGGCAGCCGGGAGCGGCTGCTGGCGGCGGTCATGGAGGACGCGCAGCGCTTTGCGGCCCCGGCCTATGAGGGCAACGGGCTGGAGCAGGTCTGCGGCATCGTGGAGGCGTACCTCCGCAACGTGATTGACCGGTCCCCGCCGGCCCGGGCGTTCCTGCAGCTGTGGTCGGAGGCCATCGCCGGGGATCCCGTGCTGGTGCCCATGTTCGCCCGTCAGGACGCCAGCTTTCGCGCTTACCTGTCTGGCCGGGTCCGCGCCGGGATCGCGGACGGGTCCGTGCGGGCCGACGCCGACCCGGAGGCGGCCGGGGTCTTCCTGATGGCGGTGGTGCGAGGGACAGGGCTGCAGCTGATGGCGACGCCGCCGCCAGGGAGCTTCCCGGCGATCGCGGCTGAGGCCAGGCGCGCCACGCGCGGGGCGTTCGGCTCCCCCGCTTCTTCCTGACGCGCCGTCTGCGCGCGGCTCCAGGCGACGACAGCCCTGGGCGGTATGATAACTTGCGTGTAAGCACGCAAGTTAGTGGAGGAAGCCATGACCCGTCCCGCGCCCCTCGTCCTCGTCCACGGCAACCCGGAGAATGCGGCGGTCTGGGGGCCGCTGCTAGGGGAACTGCAGCGCGACGACGTGATCACGCTGTCGCCCCCGGGGTTCGGGGTGCCGGCTCCCAGGTCCTTCGCCGCGACGGTGGCGGGCTACCGGGAGTGGCTCATCGCGCGCCTGGAGGCGTTCCGCGAGCCGGTCGACCTTGTCGGCCACGACTGGGGCGGCGCCCATGTGGTGCAGGTCGCGATGGCGCGGCCGGACCTGCTCCGCAGCTGGGCGTCGGACGCGCTGGGCCTCTACGCCCCTGGCTACGTCTGGCATCCGCGCGCCCAGGTGTGGCAGCAGGAGGGGGCGGGCGAGGAGTCGGCTAAGCAGATTTTCTCCGGCACGCTGGAAGAGCGGCTCGGCGTGGTCGCGAGCCTGGGGATGACCGGCCCGGCCGCGGAGCGGGTGGCCGCGGGGATGGACGACAGCATGGGGCAGGCGGTGCTGTCCCTGCTCCGCTCAGCGGTGCAGCCTGTCATGGCCGACGCCGGGCGCGGTCTCGCCGCGGCGCGCCGGCGGCCGGGGCTGGCGCTGATCTGCCTGCAGGACGCCGGGAACGCCAGCGGGACCCCGCAGCAGCACCGCGAGGCGGCCGAGGAAGCCGGCGCGGTGATTGCCGGGCTTGAGGTCGGCCACTGGTGGCCGGTCACTGACCCCGGGCCCGCAGCGCAAGCGCTGACGGGCTTCTGGTCGCGGCTGAACGCCCGGCCAGCGGACTGAGCCGTCGCCGTCCAGCGCACTTCGGTGTAAGGTCCGTGCCCAGCGCCCGCGCGGCGGTCAGCGGACGAGGGCGAGGACTTCGTCGCGGATGGCGGCATGACCGGTGTTTCGGGTCCGGGATACTAGCGGATCAGGGTCAACGCGGCCGGGTCGCGCGGGGGGGCCGGGGGGGCCGGGGCGGCCGGGTGGCCGACCGCGACCGCGCCCATCGGGTGCCAGCCGTCCGGGAGGCTGAGCGCGTCGGCCGCGACGTCCTGGCAGAAGAGGGTCGACGAGATCCAGGCCGAGCCGAGCTTCTGCACTGCCAGGGCGACGAGGAAATTCTCCACCCCCGCGCCCATCGCGATGGTGAACATGTCTCGTTCGGCACGGGCCCGGCGGGCATCCGGGTATGCGTGCATGGCCGACAGCTCCAGGCACGGGACGACGATCAGCGGTGCGTCGCGCAGCAGCGCGCCGCGTCGCAGGCGGCTCGTGATCTGCTCATCGGTGAACCCGTCGCGCCGCAGGTCCGCGGTCCACGCCCGCCGCATCGCGTCAAGCAGGGCCAGCCGGGCGGCCGGTGAGCTCACGATCACGAACCGCCAGGGCTCGCTGTGGTGTGGTGCCGGGGCGGTCACCGCGGCTGCGATCGCCCGCTCGACCGCTGCTGGATCGACCGGCTCGGCGCTAAACGCGCGGACCGCCCGCCTGGCGGGGAGCATGGCGGTCGCACCGAACCGGAAGATGTCCTCGTCCACCGGGCGGACCAGGGTGCGCGCACCCGGCCCGTCGGCCGCGGTCACCAGCGCGGACAGTCCGCGGACCAAGGCGACGGGCAGTTGCAGCGCCTTGCCCTTGACGAGGTCGCCCGCGCCCGCAATCTCATCGGCAACGGCGGCCATCGAGACGTCGAGGACGTTGCCCCACGTGTCCGGCTCGCCCCGGTGATCGCGCACCGTGAGGACCCCTGCCGCGCCGATGGCCAGGTCGGCCTGGCCGACCCGCCCAAGGCGGCCGAGCGTGTCCGTGATGACCACGCCGATGCGCGCGCCCGCCTGGCCGCCACCCCGCCTATCGCGGATGGCCTTGCGCAGCCGCCGCGCCGACTCGTCGGGGTCTACCGGGAGGAGCACCACGGTGCCCGGCGCGGTGTTGGACTCGTCCACCCCAGCGGCGGCCATCACCAACCCGTGCCTGGTCTGGGAGATCGCCGCCCTGCCGCGCCACGGCAGCACGCGCGCGGTCTCCGCGGCGGCCGCGTCTTCGAGGGCCATGACGGCCACCCGGCCCTCGGCCTTGCTGACCACCTTCGAGGTGACGACGAGGATGTCGCCGTCCCGCAGGCCGGGCGCACCCGGCGAGTCGACCGCGTCGGCGATCAGTCCCGCCAGGTCGCTGCCGGGCGATATCTCAGGAATACCGGGAATGCCGAAAATCCGCACGGGCTCCGGCGTCACCGCCGACACCGCCGGCCGAGCAGCAGGTGCCTTGGTCATGAGGCGAGTTCCTTCGCGAGGTCGATGGCGGACCGCGTCCGGTCCCAGCACGCCAGCAGATGTCGCGCGGCCCGTTCGAGGTCACCTTGACCGGCGGCTCGATCGGTGCCTTCTGCCAGAACGCACACGGCCAGATATTGTCGGGCAGGTGTTGGGTTCGAACCAACCTAGGCTGAGCCGACGGTAGCAGGCCTTCAGCGCTCAGCTGCGAGGAGTCCTTGCCGAGCGCATAGCGGAGCACCGCAGTAATCCAGTGCATCGTGCGCGGGGAGGGTGCACGCGACGCGGAGCGCCGATTCGAGCAGCCGGACCCCCTGACGAGTCGCTTGAGCGACCAGGTGCCGTCATCGGCGGTCCGGCTGGTGAACTCGCTGGCATGCGCCGGTAAGCGTCCCGGCTGGTAGCGGTGCGCTGGCGGCTGGCCGCTGGCTCAGCCAAGGTTGATGGAGCCGTCGCCGGCGTTGGGGCAGTTGCTGACCGTCGATGTCCCCACACCGGTCACCTCGTTGCCGTCCATGGTGCCGCCGGATATCAGGGCAGTCGCGGTGCTCTGCGTGACGGTGGCCGACGGGGAAGTCCCGGTGATCGTGATGGTGCGGATGTGCCGACGCCCCGCACAGCGCTGGGCCTCACGCCAGAGGCTGCGCTGGAGGCACTGGAGGAGATCGGGTACCCGGCAGTGCTCAAGCCGCTGGTTGGATCGCACGACCGATATGCGGCCGTTGAGCCTCAGAAAGGAAATGGAAGCGGACGACGATTTCCGCCTGAGCCATCCAGCGAGCTGGGTCGGCCATGTTCACCACGGAATCTGAGCGGCGCCCAGCCGCGTTAGCTTCTTCCGTGGCGGTTTTTCTTCAGCGCGCTCAGGTTAATTCCCAAAGACTGGCTCGCCTGGACAACCGTCGTCTTTGATGACGTGCTGATCTGCTTCAGCACGAGCAGCTGAAGCAGAACCTTCTCTTGCTCAGAAACCTGTGCCCGGTTGTGGAAGGACGTGTAGAAAATGGCGCCCTCGCCCAGCTCAACCTCGACCATCAGCGGTCGCCCGGCGTACGGCGTGCGGTGAGCCGCCTGGACCAGCGTCTCGCCTTGGCATTCGTCGATGACAGACCAGCTGGGCATGTCGAAGTGAATAGTGGTGGTGTCCCCGACGACTTCACGCAACTCGTCGTCAACGACGTCGGCGGCGACCTCGCCGGACGAGCCGGAACCACGGAACTGGAATGCCCCGGGGAATGCCTTTGAGATAAGGCTACTGGTCAGGTCGGAGGCGTACAGGCACCCGCCCGAGTGAACGAAGCGCCGCAGTTGCCCGGGGTTCAGGTGATCATGGGTGCCGCAGTTGACGAACAGGAGGTCGCAGTCGTAGTTCCCCTGGAACGGCTCGAACGTCGCGCCCATTGACCGCAGGACCTGCCCGATGTCGTCATAGCCGGGCGAGGTCACGTAGATCATGCGCGTCCAGCGCCGCGCCAGCTTCTCTAGGCAGGGTCCGGGCGGGGACTGTGTCAGGCCTGGGGCGTCGAACACCCGGCGTCGCCAGCCAGACATCAGGCCCTCCCGCCGCGAAGCACCTGCAGCCATCCGGGCCGCGACACGATCGCGCCGTAACGACGCAGCTGTTCACTCGCCCAGTCCGCTCCCGCCCTATCACCCAGGTTGCGCTGTACTCCGGTGACCTCCCCGGGAAGGCTCTGCTCGTAGCCATCACCGAAGTCGCGGGCGAGCCGGTCCCCGAAGACGACGATCGCGAACTCGCCTGGCATGCGCTTGGAATCCCAGATGAACCCATGTGACCAGGGCGCCTGGCGGCGCACCCAGTGCGCCCAGTCCCGGGTGAACGCATAGTCGTGACCTGAACAGTCGACCAGCCATCTGTCCTGGCCGATGACGCCAAGGCTCTCAGCGTCGATCAGGCTGACGAGATTCAGGTCCCGGGTTAGAGTCACCATCGAGATGGCTCGTCCCGCCGCCTCCTTGTTCAAGATGACACGGTCGCCCGACCCGTTGGGAGCGACGTCGCGCAGGAGAGTCTCGCCCAGTGCGGCGGCAGGGCTGAGTCCGGCGTAGAGGTAGGGGTACTTGTCAGCGTCGGTGGCGTCGAAGCGAGCGCCACCCCACAGCACGTCGGCCGGTTCCCCCTTGAACTGCCAGGCGCCATGTGGGCGCCGGTGGACGCGCCATAGCTCGGTATCGTGCCGGAGCACGTAGCGGTTCGGGCTACGGCCGAAGTGGGCGGGAGGCTTGCACCACACCACGTCACACCTCCGAGCCGACGACGCGGGCGGCACTCAGCAGGACATCATCGGGGACACGGCCAAGTAGCTCGCTCGGCCGCCCGTCGAGCCAGCCGTTGCGGCTCAGCCACCAGTCGGCGGCCCCGAGCGGATCGCCATCCGCGTCCAGCAGGATGTTGATGGCCCGCACCACCCGCAGCGGGCCATTGCCCGGCGTGAACTGGAAGAGCGGCCACTGCTGGCCGCCGTCAGGCCGGGGCAGCCGGATAAGTCCAGGATCAGCGGGGTCGGCCCCGTGCCCTAGGACCTGCTGCTCTGACAGCGCCGGGGCCGCAAGCAGCCGCTCTGTGACCCTGCGCAGGATCTCGGCGACCGACGGGGCACTGTCGTCCGCGAATTCCGGCTCTCCCGGCACCGACAGTCCGGCCCGCGCGAGCAGGTCGGCGGCGACCGAATCCCAGTCGAGGACCAGGGGCGAGGACATGACCCCGCTGACCAGTGCCCGGCGCACGGGGTGCCGGGCGGGCAGGCTATCGACGAGGATGTCGGCGATCTGGTCAGCGGCCGCTTCCCGACCCGGCCCGCTGAGCTCGCCGACCAGCCGGCCTAGCTGGCCTGCGGCCTGGGGATCCAGCTGGGAGATGACATCGTCCCAATGCTCACGCAACGCCGCGATGGCGTCTTCGACGGCCATGTCAGTCACCGCTCACTTCGTAATCCGCGACCGATTGCCGAGCCTTGTCCATCCCGGCCTTGTCGAGGTCACCGATCTGCAGCTCGAATTTTAGGTCCCGGCCAGAATTGGGCTCGACCGCGCGGACCGTCAGCAGCCCAGTCTCAGACATGTAGAAGGTGACCTCGATCGGCGTCTGGGCTGGCAGCCGGGCCGGGATGCTCGTTAGCAGGCCCTGCCCGATCTTCCGGTTGTCGGCGAGCTCCTCCGATTGCATCGCTCCCGCCTGCTCCCATACCTCAATCGCGACCATCCGCTGGTTGTCGATCACCGTGTGAAAGGTGAACGGCCCGGTGTCCTCGGGCAGCGGCGTGTTGGCGGGCAGTAGGTGCACAATCATCTTGCGGGCGCGAACCGGGTCGGTCAACGCCAGCGGGTCACGCCCGTCGAGGCTCATCACCCCGAACCCGCGCGACACCACCGTCGTCACCCGCTTGCGGGCAATCGCCTCGACCTCGGGGATGGTCATCCCGGTGGTGGCCGCGACGTCCTGCACCGATCGCAGCCCGTTCGCCCCGCTCCCGGCGGGCCGGATCGTCCGGGTGAGCGCGAACAGCGCGGCCCCCTTGGCCACCGCGAAGTCCGGCTGGTGCTGCCGCGCGGTGAGCCCCAGCCGCTCCTTGAGCACCCGGACGACGGCCGGCATCTTCGCCATGCCTCCCACGAGCAGGACATCGTCGAAAGTGGCCACGCCCCTGGTGCGGGCGGTCTCGATCGTCCGCTCGGTCACCGCGATCGTCTCGTCAAGCAGCTTCTTCGTCAGCTCTTCCAGCGTGTCCCTGGTCAGCACTACCTGAAGTGCCTTGCCGGTGAGCCGCACGTTGTGCCGGCCGGACTGGACCGAGCTCAGGTCCTCCTTCAGCCGTTCCACCGCGATCGTCAAGTCCTGCATAAACGACGCGTCCTCACGCGGCTGCAGCCCTGGGTACGTGCTGGTGAACTGGTCGAGGAAGTAGTCCACGAGGATCGCATCCCAGTCGGCCCCGCCAAGATTGGCGTCCCCGTCGTTGCAGACAACTGAGATATCGTCCCCTTCAACCCGGATCACCGTGGTGTCGAACGTGCCGCCACCCAGGTCGTAGACGAGGATGTTCCGCGCTTCGGTGCCGGTTCCTGTCACCGCCTGGTAGTGCAAGGCAGCGGCGACCGGCTCTGCTAGCAGGTCGAGGACGTTGAGCCCGGCCAGTTGCCCGGCCCGGCGGGTGGCCTCGCGCTCGGCAACCCCGAAGTTCGCCGGGACTGTGATCACCACGTCCCGTACCACCTGGCCAGTGTTCTCTTCCACCCCGCGGGCCAGTTCCTTCAAGATGAGCGCCGAGACCATCTCCGGAGTGTGCGGCTTGCCGTGGAAGGTGTATTCCTTCGGCTTGCCCATGGAGCGCTTTACATGCTGGGCTACCAGGTCTGGCGCGATCAGCGCGGCGTTGCGCGCGGTGCGGCCGACGACCGCGAGGCGCGCAGACTCGAAGTACACCGCGGATGGCGTCGTGTCCTCGCCGAGTGCGCTTTTGATCATCACCGCCCGGCCCGCGTCGTCAATGTGGGCGACGCAAGAGTTCGTGGTGCCCAGGTCAATGCCAAATGCCATGTCTCCCCTTATCTCCCTGTCCCTGATCTCTCCAGGTCCTGGCTCACCGGCCCTGGTAGGTGAACCCGGCCCAGGCCGCCGGCCTGGCCAGGTCCGGGCCGCCGGACTCGGCGGCAAGCCCTGTTTCCTCGCGTAGCTCGCGCGGCCACTCCCCCGGGATGTCCCGCCCCGGGTCGAGCATCCACCGCTGGGCCTGCCGCAGCGCCCAGGCCGGGCTGGCTCCGGCGTTGAGGTACCGGTGGAACGCGGCCATCAAGAGCGCAGTGGCGTTCACGTCCACCCGCCACCGGGCCGCGACCACGCCGCCCGCGCCGGCCGACAAGAAGGCCGTCGCGAGCGTGAGCGCCTCGTCGTAGTCGGCGTCGGTGACGTCGGATAGGCAGGACGCGAGCACCACCAGCCCGCAGGTGCTGGCTGGGGCCTGCCGGTCCGACCGCCATCTGCGCGCCTGGCGGATGATGTCCTCAACCCTGAGCAGGATCTCCCGTTGCCGCCCGTCGGCGCCTGCCTCATCTCCCAGCCGGATGCGGGAGCGCAAGACCGGCACCTCGGCCCGGCCATGACACCCGAAGTGCAGCATGGACCTGCCGGGGCCACCGGGACCGGGCAGGGCGGTGAGTATCGTGCCCGACCTCGCGGTGTCCTCGCCCGGGACGCTGGCGGGCAGCTTATCCCGCGCCGCGCCGTACACGGCGCCGGCCTGGTAGTGCTCGGCGTGCAGCCCGCGGATGCCGACGTTGATCAGCCGCTCTGAATTCTTCTGGTCAGAGATGAGGACCGGGTCCTGCCTCCAGGGCTGCGGCTGGCACTGGGTAGCGTCAATGAACTGCCGGGCCGAGGACGCGTACGAGAACACCGCGCGCTGGCAGGCATACCGCCCCGTGCCGGGCTCGCGAGCGGCATGCCACGGGATGAGGCCCAGTTCCCCGCCAGGGGCCAGCACGATGCGCCAGTCCCGGCTGCCGCCGCGATCCCGCAGGTCATCGAGCACCGGCCCGATGGCGACCCGCCATGCCCACTCGCACAACGAGGCGAGAGCGGCTTCCCAGGCCTTGGTCGCCGCCCTTGCGTCCTGGTGTGCCCGGTCGAGCGCGTCGGCATCGCGCCGGGCCTGGATGAAGCGCCCTGCCGGGGTGCTATTGTCGGCCGCCAGGCCGGGCAGCCGTAGCTGGCGGACGTCCTTGGCCCGGTCCACGAGCACGGCCAGGCCAGGTGCCCCGGACTCCTCTGCCAGCAGGTAAACGAGCACGTCCGCGGCGCTGACCGTAAGCGCCGCGGCAATGTCGCCTACCGATGGCGGGGAAAGCAGCCGGGCTTCTGCCGGGGAATTCTCGATGGCCAGCATGACCTCGTACCGCAGGTCCGGGTCAGCGCTGGATTCCCGGTCATCAGGTGAGCGTTGGGTCCATCTCGCTGCCAGTTCGGCCTTGCCTGCCAGCCGCAGAGCCTCCTCTACGCTCGCGCCGGCAGTCGCAGCGTGCAGCACTGCTCCCCGGCCGAGTTCGATCGCTGCGACGGAGGCGGCCTCCCGGCCATGGTCAAGGAACCACCGGACCATCTCGGTCGCGTCCTCCCGCCCGCGCCGGGCGATGTGCAGCGCCTGGTAATCGTTGCTTTGCAGCAGCACGTCACCGGTATGCTCGCGCAGGCCCTGAAGTCCGTAGTCGACGGCGCGGTCCACGTCACCACGCGCCACGTCCGCTCGGGTGCGGTAGGCGAGGGCCAGCTTCAGCAGGACGTCGGTCGCATAAGGGCTCCCGGTCTCCAGCTCCACCGCTCGCCGCGCCTCTTCCAGCCGTCCGATCGCGTTGCTGAGGTCGCGGGGGCTGTTGCGCCGGAAATGCCGGGTCAGCAGCGCGAACCCGTGCAGGGCAAGCAGCCGGGGACGCTCCCGGACCGCCAGCCCGGGAACCGAGCAAGCGTCGCCGAGCAGCGTAATGGCCCGGTCGATCTGCTTGAGGTTATTGTCGGCCAAGGCGCCCATCATGAGGCCACTCGCGCCCTGGGCAACCAGCGCGGGGTAGTCGGGATGATCGGCGTTCAGCCTCTGGGCCTGGGCCAGCATCTCCGCGTAGGACTCCCGCGCGACCGGGCTGAGGAAAACCCTGCCCTTAGCCGATGCGATCTCGCGCAGCGCCCGGGCGGCCTGCAGCTCCCGCGATACCATGGACTCGAGTGACTGATGCCCGCCCACCGCCGGCAGGGCACGCTCAAGGTCAGCGACCGCCTCCCCTATGTGCACCGGGTCGGGTTCCTGGCTGTAGTGGCACCACACCAGCCGCAGGTGCGCGCGCATGAACAGCAAGCTCCCGTGCAGGGCGGTGCCCTCGGCGTACGGCCCTCCGGGGTCTATGCTGGCGAACGCTTGCTCCAGGCAGGTGCCGGCATCCTCGAGATCGCGGATCGCGCCGCGCATGGCGTGCCGGTCAATCAGCGTCATTACTAGCCCCGACAAGGCGAACGTCCGGAGCCAGTCACTGCCGCTGCGAGAGTCAGCCACCGTGCGCAGCCGGCCGATTGCCGAGTCCAGCTCGGCTGGCTCCTGCCGCAGTTCCCCGCGCAGCCCAGCGGATGTCGCCGACATCATCTCGGCGAGGACGCCCACCGGCTCCTCCGGGCCAAGGACGGCAATAGCCTGGTTGAGTTGCTCAGCGATCTGGCCGTCGGCGGCAACGGAGCGATGGGTGATCCCGAGGCCGAGCGCGTGAATGCCAACCGAGGCCAGCAGCCGCGCGAAGTCGGGGTCATCGCGGGGTACCTGATTCAGGACCGCCAGGACCTCACTGAGGCCCGCGGCGGGATCGTCTGCCCTGTCAGCCGAGTCCACCTGGCTTTTCAGCCCGCTCGTGAGCATGGCCAGGCCGGCGTCCCGGACCGGGTGCCCGGCGGGCAGCCGGGCCGCGGCGTCGTTCAGCGCCCGCGCGGCTCGGGCGTGCTGCCCGGCTCCTGCGGGGTCCTGCACGTGCGTGACGAGCAGCGCCGCGCGGGCCACCAGCATCTCCGTGGCTCCCGGCGGATCCTCAGCCGCCGCGCGCTCCAGCTCATCCGCCATCTGGCGTAGTTCATCCTCCGGGCGGGCGTCCCCGTCCGGTGCTTCGTCGCGGGCGGCCAGCAGCGCCGTGCTCCACAGCATTGGCTTCATGCCTCGCATGCCCTCATCAGCCAGCGCGCCGGATACCTGGCGCAGGTGGCCCAGCGCGACGCGGGCATCGTCCGGCGCGATAGCCAGCTTGCCGAACTGGGCCATCAGGGTGGCGGCGGCCTTCCCGTCGTGGCGCGCGGCCTCCACCTCGGCCTGCCGGAATCCCGCCGATCGCTGTTCGGCGGTGAATTGCCGGGCGAGCGTCAGCCACGCGATCATCAAGTGGCAGACATCCCCAGTGGCGTCTGCCGCGCTTGCGGGAGCTGGCATCGCGAGGCACTCCTGCGCGTAGCCGAGGGCGGCCTTGCGGTCTTCGTCGGTGCCACTGAAGGTCGTGAAGCGCACTCCGCGCGCGACCGCCAGGCTCCGGGTGACCTGGCGGCGGCCCGGGTCACCGGGGGCGGTGCGGGCCAGCAGACCATCGAGCAGCGTGGCCGCCTCGTCGATGTCGGCCCGGCTGCCGCCCGGGCGGCCGACGCGAGTGAGCGCCGCGAACGTCAGCCGGGCGTCGGCCTCTGCCCGTTCGTCGCTGTCTTCAGGGAGCAGGGCGCGTAGCCGACGCAGGCACTCGATCGCGTTGTCGAGGTCGCAGACTGGGGTGCCCTCGGCGTCCCGCAAGAGGCAGGCCTCGGCCTCCAGGTACAGCATGGCCACCGTCTCGTCCTCCTGCGGCGGACTGGCCGGGTTCTTGTCTGGCAGCCGCCCGCGCGCGGCCCGCAGGTAGCTGAGCACGTCATCAAGGACCGGCCTGGCCTGCTCCCCTCCCGCGCCGCCGTCTTGCTGGAGTTCGCCCGCGATCTCGATCAGTGCGGCGAGCGCGGGAACGGACTCCGCCGACGTTCCCGCCATGGAGAGCTCGATGCGCAGCGCGGCCATGCGGCTAGCCACCTGTACCGGGTGCACGGCGCTCAGCCGTCCCGACCGTCTGGTCCTCCGGCGCCCGTGTGCCGGTAGACGATGACCCTGGCTGGCGCGATCACCGAGCCGGTCTGCGTGTCCTCGTAGCCGTCGTTCAGCACCGTCGCGATCATCCCATCGAGTCCCTGCTCAGAGGCGGCCGCTATCCCGGCAGCGCGATGCCGGCGCGGGTCAAACGGCGCGTCCGGCTTCGGGCGGACCGCCATGACGCCATTCCGCTCCAGGATCAGCTCCACACTGTCGGCGTAGGAATCGAGGAGGGCCGCTACATTGGCGTTCGACATTACCCCCGGAACCGACCGGGCCTGGCCTTGCAGGTCATCGCGGAGTTTTCGCAGGTCAGACAGCACAGGCCGGAGCAATTCACGGCCCTCCCCTGCGCGCAGCCGCTGGGTCTCCTCGTGCAGCCGGTCGATGACCGCCTCACGCGCTTTCGCCCGGTCATGCTCATTGGCAACCTGAGCGGCCAGGTCCTGCATTGCGTCGTGCAGAGATCTAACAGCCTCGAGTAGCAGGCCAGCTGGCACTGCGGCCACTTGCCCTTCGTTTTTGGCAACGGTTGCATCGTCCGTCACGGAAAGTTCCCCCCATCGCTAAGCGGCCTTTCTAATTACCGCGGCCGCCAAGCTGTTCCCGTGTAGGCTACCCCGGCGGCGGCCACAAACGCGCATATTCTTCATACCCGTTCTTCATACCCGGCCCAGCCCGTGCCGCGCACCGACACTTGACCATATGCGACCCGCCCTGAACTAGGGCATGCTCGGGACTGTGACCGAGGAACCGGAATCGGCATGCGGGCATTTGGCCGCGCAAACCGCTGCCCCAGAACGGGGCTGCCGCCACTAACGAATGTGGTAGCCGACCTGCGCCTGCTGCGCGAGCGCGGCCGTCGTCGTCGCCGGGATCAGCCGGTCTGGAGGGGCAGCATACCTGCCGTCGGCAGGCTGGCCGCCCGCCACCCGCAGGCCGGGTTGTGCCCAGGGCGGTGAGACTAGCTGGCTGGCGGCTCCTGCGGACGTCCCATGGCAGTAGTTTTCCACGGATCACCCGGCTGGTTCCATAAACCACCCGACGCAAGCCCTCTGAGATGGGAGTTTGCCTGACCTGCGATCTTCGGTTTGCGCGATTCTCGCTATGAAGCACCGGGTGGCCTTGCCTTCGATAGGGCGCCCCGCGTACAAAACGTAACCAGACACGTCAAGCGGGGCCGCGACACTAGCGATTGATGCGACACGCGTGGTACTGGATGTGATGGGAGAAACCGGGGGGATCCGGGGGACGGGCCATCACTAAGCCACCTCTGGCGCACGTCATAGGGAATTGCCGCGCCCCGCCTACGTGTCGCAGTAGCCCTATTCGCCAATCACTAAGCTCAATCTTCTAATATGTTCCTAACAGTTTCCGGTTCCGCGTAAACCGGACCGCGCACCTTGGCGTCACACCAGAAAGCTAGTCAGGAATTCCGTCACCATGAGTCCGGCTCGGGTGATCGGTGGATTATCGCGGTGCTCATTCGCCGTGCCCAAAAATCGTTGAGGAGGCGCCGGTGGCACCGGAGCTAGATTCGGTCGAAAACTCGTTGACCAGCACCACGGCCGGTGAATTCGATCATCCTGAATTTCCCCACGCGGATAGCCCCGCAGGCGTCACGCCGCCCGCACAGCCGTCTAGTTCCGCACAGCCGTCCGGCGCGCTGCGGGACACGGGGACAGCGGTTCCCGCACCCGCCGATCCTGAGATCTCGGCGGTGCTCCGCGACCTGGCCGACTCGGCCGGGCACTATCACGACCGGGCGCAGCAGCGCGAGCGCGTGATTGATTACCTGCGGTCAGAGCTTGAGTTGCTGCGCCGGGGAGAGCGTCGCGGCCTGCTGCGCCCGCTCCTGACGCAGATGTGCCGCTTGCATGCTGACCTCGTGAGGCAGGCCGCGACCCTGCCGCCAGACTTTGATGCCGCTAAGGCCGTCCGGCTGCTGCAGTCCTACACCGACACGCTCGGGGAAGCGCTGGAGGACAACGGCGTCATCATGTACCAGCCAGATGAGGGGGATCCCTTCAACCCACGCCGGCACCGTCAGGTCAAGCGCCAGCCCAGCACCGACCCGGCCCAGGCCGGGCTCGTCGCCGCCGTGCGGCAGCCCGGCTACCTGGACATCGAGTCGGACAGCCCGCTGGCGCCCGCCGAAGTCACCGTTTTCATGGCCGCGAAGGAAGAGCAGTGAGCGAGCAGCAGGGCATCTACGGCATCGACCTCGGCACCACCTACTCGGTGGTGGCCTACATCGACGAGACAGGCCGCCCGGCGGTTGTCCGCAACACAGACGGCGAGGACACGACCCCGTCCGTGGTGTACTTCGAGACGGCGGATAACACCGTCGTCGGCAAGACAGCCAAGGAGGCGGCGGGGTTCCGCCCCGATGATGTCGTCTCGCTGATCAAGCGTGAGATGGGCAACAAGGACTACTCCCGCAGCTTCTACGGACAGGAACTGTCTCCGTCCGGCATATCCGGGATCATCCTCGCGGCGCTGGCCAAGAGCGCTGAGGAGGAGACTCACCGTCCGGTGAAGCAGGCGGTCATCACCGTGCCGGCCTACTTCGGGCTGCTGGAGAAGGACGCCACCAAAAAGGCCGGCGAGATCGCCGGCCTTGAGGTCATCGGGATCGTCCCCGAGCCGGTCGCCGCCGCCCTGGCCTACGGGGTCACCGGCAGCGGGGACGGTACCACATTCCTGGTCTACGACCTGGGCGGTGGCACCTTCGACATCACGCTGATCAAGATGACCGACACCTCGGTGGAGGTCCTCGCGGTCGACGGGGACCACAAGCTCGGCGGCGCTGACTGGGATGCCCGGCTATTCGACTACCTCAAGGACCAGACCGTCGAGCAGACCGGCGACGACTCCATCAACGACGACGAGGCCACCCTGCAGGAGCTGCGCCGGCTGGCTGAGGAGACCAAGAAGGCGCTGACCAAGGCCGAGTCCAAGAAGGTCAACCACCGCCTGGCCGGCGGCATGGCGACCTCGATCTCCGTGACCCGCGAGCAGTTCGCGGAGATGACCTCCGACTTGCTGGAGGCGACCGTCACCATCACCAGCCGGATGCTGGACAAGGCGGAGGAGCGCTTCCCCGGCGTGCTCGGCCAGATCACCGACCTCCTGCTGGTCGGCGGGTCGAGCAAGATGCCCGCCGTGGCCGAGCGGCTCCGCAAGGAGTACTCGTGGGAGCCGAAGCTGGCTGACCCTGACCTCGCGGTGGCCAAGGGTGCCGCCTTGTACGCGGCCGGGCAGACGGTCCGGCTGGTCGAGGCGGAAGCCGGCGATGCCCCCGCGGAGGGCACCGGGCGCACCCGGTCCCTGCCCGGCCCGGCGGCCATCGCGGCCGTCGCCGCGGACACCGGGCTGGATCCCAAGCAGGTCGAGAAGCTCACCAAGACGATCGTCAACGTGCTGCCCAAGGCGGTGGGCATCAAGCTGGCCGACGACAAGCCGGACTGGGACTCACTTTCCGATGAGGAAAGGTTCTACGTCGAGCACATGGTCCACGCGCAGACCCAGCTCCCGTACCAGGCCGAGAAGTTCACCGCCGGCACGATGCGGGCTAACCAGCAGACGATTGAGATCGAGATCTGGGAGCAGGCCGGGGCCGTTCCCGGCACGGCGCTTTCAGCCAACCACCGGGTCGACAACGCGGGCCTCATCGAGGGCCTTGGATCGTTCCGGCTGCCGGCCGGCTCGCCAATCGACATCACCTTCGACGTCGACGCTGAGGGCACCGTCAACCTGCTCGCGGTCGAGCCGACCAGCGGTAAGGAGCTGAAGATGTCGGTCAAGATCGCCATCATGTCAGACGAGCAGGTCGCCCAGGAGAAGGCCATCGTCTCCGCGCTTCGCAAGGGCATGTAGGCGGCGCCCATGCAGTTCGACAAGGAAGCCTACAAGGCCACCCTGACCCGGCACAGCAAGGCCGGGACCAACCCGGAAGACCTGCTGGAACGGTACGCGATCACGCTTCCGACCACCAATGAGCAGATCGCGGCCCAGGTCAAGGCGGTCCGCGCGTTCTGGAACCAGCATGCCAACGGGAACGCCAGGTTCGCCAAGACCGCCAAGTGGTGCAAGGACCGGGACGGCGAGCTTAAGGCCAGGCTTGGCGGCCAGCTGGAGACCATCGCCTGGTGGCAGCAGCGGGCAGCAGCGGAGGCGAAGCAGGCGGAGGCGGCCGTGCAGCGCCTCACCGTCAGCCTGCGCGAGGACTACGCCAGCCTCGGCGCGGTGACGGCCAGGAACGCGGCCGCCTACGGCAGCCTGCAAGGACTGTCCGCCGAGCACGCTATCTCAGCAGCCCGGCAGGCCGGCCTGATCGTCGTCGACGAGAAGGTGCAGCTCCCCGAGCAGCCCCCGATCAACACGGTCCAGTTCAACAACCTTACCCAGAAGCTCAGGGAAGCACAGGTAAAAACGATCCCCGAGCTGCTTCACCCGGGATCGGGGACGTTCAAGATCGTCGAGCGGTATGCCTGCACCGGCAAGCCAGCCCTGCGGCTCGACAAAGAGGCGATCAGCGAGCAGAAGGAAGCCACCGGGAAGGCCATCAACCCCGTCACCACCGCCAAGGGCGAGGCGCTGGCGACGCTCAGCAACGCGCTGGGCGGCGGCGTCAACCTGGACGCGGTGGCCCTCTGCCACCTGGTGGACCTGGTCAAGAACGCCCCGCCGCCCGCGGCCAAGCGCGAGCTGGCGGGACTCGGGGTCGAGGCGACCGACGCCGCCATCATCGCGGCCCTGCTCGACGGGCGCCAGAAGGCGACCCAGGTCAACCTGGCTGACCAGGTCCGGAAACTGCTGGCGGACGGGCAGTTGAAGGAGGCCGAGGGCCAGGCCGCCGCGCTGCCTGATGGTGACGATAAGTCCGACCTGGTCAAACTGATCGCAGCCAGCAAGCAGGAGCTGGGCGCGCTGCTGGCCAAGGCCGAGGCTGCCCGGCAGGCATCGGATGAGGCTGAGGCCGAAAAGTACCTGCAAGCTGCCAGGCGGATCAGCCTCTCCGACGCGGAGGACCTGCTGCGCCAGCTGCCGCTGGCCCCGCCTGGCGCTGTCTCCGCGACCGGCGACGCCGAGAGTGTCAAGGTGTTCTGGCAGCGGGGACCGGGGCATGACGAGTCCGTTGTCTACGTCGTGGCGCGGACCGAGGGCCGCGCTCCGGCCGCTCCTGGCGACGGGACCCCGGTGTACCGGGGGGCCGAGGTCGAGTGCGCGGACTCCGCCGCGCCCGCGGGCAGACCAGTTCAGTACGGGGTGTTCGCGACCACCGAGGGCCGGACGCCGTCGCGAGCCGGCAGCGTCACAGTGACGGCCAAGCCCCCGGTGTGGAACCTGAGGGCCGAAACGGGAATCGGCACCGTGTCGCTGCACTGGCAGGCCAAGCCGGAAGCGCGCGTGATGGTGACCCGCTCCCCCTCCGGTGCCGCCGGCGGCGCTCCACCGGTCGAGGTCCCGGTGAGTGGCAGCAGCGTGCAGCTCGCCGACCTGCCGGACGGGGTCACGCAGCTCTTCGCGGCGGTGGCCGTCTACCGCGGGGCCGAGGGCGAGGAGCTGCGCTCGCTCCCGCGGACGGTCACCGCGACCCCCCGCGGTGAGGCCAAGCCCAACGACACCCTGCGGATCACCACCTCCCTGGCCGCCGGCCAGACCCGGGTGCGGGCGAGCTGGAAGCAGATCGACAGCTCCGAGGTCCGGATCCTGCAGACGGTCAGCGACCAGCCGTGGCCGTACGGGACCGTGATCTCCCCCGAGGAGGTCCGGCGGGGCGGCACCATGCTCTCCGGGCACGTCGAGGTATCAGGGGCGGAGCGAACCCTGGAGGTGGAGCTGCCCGGCGGCATGCACTACCTCACGCCAGTGTCGGTGGGCGGGACCGGTATCGCCGTCGGGCGGTCCCGGCCGACGGCCATCATCGACCCGGTGACCAACCTCATCCCCACCCCGTTCGCGGATCACGCGTCCATCGCCTGGCACTGGCCCGGAACCGTCCAGCTGGCCGAGGTCTCCTGGCGGGCACAAGGCGACAGCGATGACGACTGGGAGTCGTACGTGCTCAGCCGGGCCGAGTACGAGTCTAAGGGCGGCGCCCAGGTCCCTCTGGGCCAGCGGCCAGTTGAGATCGAGGTCCGCGCCGTGATCACCGCGAACGGCAAGCGCTACCCGTCGGCGCCGGTGAAGGACACCGTCATCAAGGTCATGAAGACGGCGATCCGGTACCGGGTGGCAGGCGGCGGTCCCTTCAGCGGGCGCGCCAAGAAGCTGACGTTCACCGCCGACGAGCCTTGCGGCGGCACCGCGGTGCGGCTGATCGCCGTGCCCGGCACGATAAAGCCAACCCGGCCGACCGAGGGCGTCACCGTCTTCGAGACGACGCTAAGCCTCACCCCGGGAGTGCCCGCCGAGTACCGGGCGGAGCTCCCCAAGACCATCAAGAAGCCCTACTGGGTGCGCTGCTTCGTCATGAGCGGTCCCGGCAGGCTCGTCGACCCCCCCGTGGGCGACATGAAGGAGGACTAACGCGTGGCTCGCACTACCTGCCCGTTCTGCTTTTACGAGATCGACTCATCCAAGCTCGGCTACCTGTGTGCCCGCCAGGGGCACATCAAGTGCCCGCCGCTCATCGACCCGGACCGGCGCGACATCACCGGCAGCGGCGTCGCGTCTGGCCGGTACCTCCCCCCCGATGCGGCGGTCCGCAAGGGCGTCGCCAAATGCGGGAACTGCCAGGGCGAGACCCGGCGGCGCGCCTGCCCCAAGTGCCACACCGGGCTGTCCATCGACTTCGTGGACACCAAGACCCCGATGCTCGGCATGGTCGGCTCCAAGGGATCCGGCAAGACCGTGCTGATGACGGTCATGATCCAGCAACTGCGGAAGGTCATCGCGCAGCGCTTCAACGCGGACATCGCGATCGCCGTCGACAACCCCGATGGCATGAATAGCATCGCCGACTATATGCGGCAGCGGGAGCAGGCCATCTACCAGACGGGAACCCTCCCGGGAGGCACCGGGACGTTCGAGGCGGACGGGCGAATACCCATCGTCTTGCGCTGGCGGGCCGACCGCAGGTCCACGATGCTGGCGTTCCTCGACAGCGCGGGTGAGGACTTCACCTCCGGAGAGAACGTGTCCGCGGTCCGCTACCTGCACGCCTGCGACTACCTCATCGTGGCCCTCGACCCGTTCTCGCTGCCGGGTGCGCGGTCCTCGATCAACCTGCCGCCGAAGGCGCTGCAGAGCACGACCGACAACGCCGCGCTGCAGGCCCTGGAACAGGTCACCGAGCAGCTCCGGACGCACAACCGGCTCAAGGGCGGAAAACTGCTGTCCACTCACGTGGCGTTCGTGTTCACCAAGATGGATTCCTTCTTCCCCGGGCTGGAGGAGAGCGACCCGCTGCTGGCGAAAGCCCCGTCCGGAACGACCTACGACGAGGGCGACGGGCTGGCCGTCCACGAGCAGATGCGAATGCTGCTCAAGGAGTGGGACGCCGAGGAGATTGACCGCCACATCAGCCGGAACTACGCGAACTACCGCTACTTCGGGGTGTCCGCGCTCGGCGCCCAGCCAGATTACGACCAGGCTCACGTCGCCACCGGCGGGGTCCGGCCGCACCGGGTCGCGGACCCGATCCTGTGGCTGATGTCCAAGGCCAAGATGGTGAAGGCGGTGAAGCCGAAGTGACGGAGACTGCCTTTGGCCGGCTGCTGTACACCGACTGCGCGCCGGGCACCGGGCGCAGCGCGGGGGGCGGCTTCCAGGTCCAGGCGCAGTCGCCTGGCGTGGACTCCCAGCAGGCGTCATTCGCGGTCGGGTGGCTACTGTATGAGGTGCAGAACGCATGGTTGGCCGCGGGCCGTCCGGTGGCGGACTTCCCGCCCGGCTTCGCCCACGCCGGCGCCGAGGGATACGGGACCGCTCAGGGCCGGTACGTCGGGAAGGAGGCGGTCGGCGGCCGGATGGGAAACCATCTCGCCGACTGCCTGCTGACCCGCGACCCCGAGCGGTACGGGACTATCCGGCCGGCCCAGCTGTGGCAGTCGCCGCTGTGGCGGGCCGACCCGTGGCCGACCCGGGACTGCCCTGACTTCGACGGTGACCTGGAGATCGGTCCGCTGAACCTGGAAACCGTCACCAACTGGGCCCGTGAGCAGGTCGAGCGCGGCCCGGCGCTGGCTCGCCTGCTCAGCGTCCTGGAGGACCCCAAGGGCCAGCGGGTGGTTATCGTCTCGGCCGACGCGGACGAGGCGATGCGGTGGATCGCTGCCGCGACGCTGCTGCTGGCGCAGCGCGAGGCGCTTCAGGTGTCCTTCAAGGTATTCAGTGGCGCCCCGCTGCGGGCCCAGCAGCGGGTAGTGGCGGCCACGCCGGAGGTGAACCCGGACCTGCGCCCGGGCGCCGGCCTGGGAGTGTTCGTGCTGGACGCCGCCACCGGCCGCAGCGATGAGGCCGCCACCACCGCGCGGGCCGAGTTCCTGGTAGCCAAACTGACCGGCGACGCCGACCCGTACGACATCGTCGATGCCATCGACCTGGCCAGCGCGCTGGGCGCGGGCCTGAAGCCGGGGGACGCGTCAGCGCTGCAGGCCGCCTGGACGCTGACCCGGCCGGATGACCTGGCCACCGACCCGGCCGCGCTGTCCAACTGGCTCCGGCAAGCCAGCCAGGCACTGCTGCGCGAGCACGGCCCGGCCATCACCGAGGCACTGCTGAGCGGACCCGGGCGACCGCCAGGCGACCTGCTGCGCTGGTTGGACGCGCAGGTCACCGCCGGGGAACTGGAATTTGATCACAATGTCATCCGCACGCGGCTGCTCGACAGCGAGATCGGCGATGCGCTCGCCGACGGCGCCATCCCGGACGCGGGACTGCCGAATGCCGCACTCACTGACCAGACCCGGCGGGACGCCGAGAGCGCCCTTACGTCGGCGCTGCTTCGCGGCACCGACGGCAAGATCGACCAGGCCGAGGCCGACCGGCTGCTGCGGCTTGCCCGGCGGCACGGGATCTCACTCGAGCCGCCATCGCCGTCGGTACGCAAATTCGTGACGGAGCTCGCGTGGGCCTGGCTCAGCAGCGAAAAACCGGGCGACCCGCGGACCTGGGCCCTGGGCGTCCTGATCATCGACGAAGCACGGGCAGAGCTGGCCAAGCGGTATGCCGAAGTCCCGTCGGCGCCGGGCGTTCGGGAAACGGTGCGCCGTCTCGCCTCGTTCTTCGGCGCCGCAAAGGACCCGGACGACGTGCTGTACTGGCCGCTGCAGGCGGTGCGGGTCAGCGCCCTGACCGCTGACAGGAAGATCGCGTACCTGCGTAGCCTGCTGGCGTCGGCCAGCAGGCTACGGCGGAAGGACGCTAATCTCGGCGCCCGGGCGGTACGCGAGCTGCAGGAGGCGCTGCTCGACTGGGGCGCGGTCAATGAGGCCGTGGCCGTCACGATCATCACGGAGGTATCCGGATCCCAGGTCAACCCGGAGATCTACGGCTACGCGCGCAGTTGGCTCGCGGACAAGGCCCGCAACCCGGACCAGGAGTTGCTCACGGTGCTGGCCAGCCTGGGCGACCGGGTCCCGAGCGGATCGCCGGAGCTGGCCGACCTTGCCGACGGCAACCGGAAGCTCACGCGCTTCCTCGACATCACCTCCGGGGACAAGATCCACGAGCAGCGCATGCGGAGCACGGCCATCAAGCTCGTCTGCGAAGCGAGCCCGGCCGTGGTGCGGCTCCGGGCGGACGAGGTGGTCGAAGCCCTCAGCCGGGACCCAGACCTCGCGGCGGATACGTTCGCGCGGTTTCCCGCCCGGGGGAAACAGTCGCCGGTCGGGGCGCTAATCGCCCTGGCCGGCACTCGGTTCGGCGAGCTAAAGGACCCGGAGGACCGGGTGCAGTGCGCGTTGTGGCTCTTCCATATCTACACGCACCCGGACATGCCGAGCCGAAGGCGGGAAATGGTGGCCAGGGAGATCCGCCAGTTCCCGAGCGTGATCAGCGCCGCCAGTGGCGGCAAGAGCGCGGACAAGTGGCGGGCCGAGGTAGGCGAGCGGCTCGGGCGCGATGGACTGCGCGATCAGTGGGAAGCGCTGTTCCCCAGGCATGGGGGCCTTACCTGGACCTTCCGGAGTTAACCGATGATCCGTTTCCTTTTGGGCAACTTCTATCTAATCGCGCTGCAGGCGGGCCTGTTCTTCGGGTTCTTCATGATCGCCCGGACATTCTGGCTCACCCTGTGGGGGCAGGCCAAGAATCCCCAGCAGTTCCTGCCGTCCATGCTCTACCAGCCCAAGCAGTACCAGGACGAGAAGCTGCAGGCAGAGACAAAAAGGCTGGGCGTTCCGGTTCCCCGGCCGGGTGAGTTCCCTCCGGACCTGGCCTGGCCGCTCTACACGTTCCGGCAAGCCGGGATCGACAAGAAGGCCGTCCGGGCCAACCTCCTCGCGTACCACAAGCGGCTGTGGACGTGGCCGGTCAACACCTTCTTCAAGCGCCGGTACGGCAAGCACCGCTGGCCCTGGTGGGTCTTGCTCTTCCCGGTGCCGGTCTCGGTGCTGTCCTTCCTGGGCGGAGCCTTCCTCGTCTCATGGGCCTCCTACTGGGTGTACTGGGGCCTGCTGACCGCGAGCTGGTGGCTTGACCACACGGTCATAGCGGTGCTGCGCGGGCAGCTGCGAGCCCGTGAAGGCAGGCGCCGCAAGGGCAAGCACACCGCTGCCGCCTGCATGAAGTGCCTGCACGTGACCCCCTGGCCGGCCTACGCCTGCCGTACGTGCGGCGAGCGGCACCACGACGTCATGCCAAGTGACCTGGGCACGTTCTTCCGTAAGTGCGGCCGGTGCGGCACGACCTTCCCCACCTTGCCGTCGCGTGCGGCCTGGCACACGCGGGCCGTCTGCAAGCGAGCGGAGTGCCAGCAAGAGCTGCCCGACGGGACGGGCGCGGTGCGCGACATCCGGGTGCCGATCTTCGGTGCGGTGGCGGCAGGCAAGACCCGCTTCCTGTATTCCTCGCTCAATAGCCTGCAGCAGGACCTTGACCGCGCGCGCGTGAAGTGGGAATACCTCGACGAGCCTTCGCGGAAGACGGCCGAGGACTGGATCAGCCGGATGCAGGCCGACAAGGTCGACAAGACCCAGGACGGTCCCGCCACTGCTATCAGCATGAGGCTGCGCGAGGGCACCCACGCGGACTTCATCCACCTGTTCGACGCGGCCGGCGAGCAGTTCAGCAACCCAGGAAACTGGACCCTGGGGTACGGCAACCAGGAGACGAACGCCGGCTCTCTGCGGTTCCTGGAAGACGGCCAGGCCCTAGCCTACGTGCTGGACCCGTTCTCGGTCGACTCGATCCGCGAGCAGGCCGCGTCCCGCGACCCGTCACTGCTGTCGCGGGTGACGATCGCAGGCATGGATCCGGAGGTCTCCTACACCGAAGTCCTGACGCAGCTGCGCGGCCTGGGGGTGCCGGTCGAGTCGCAGCGCCTCGCGGTCATCGTGTCCAAGGCCGACCTGCTCAGCGGCGCGGGCCTCGCGGTCCCCTTCGATTCCGGTGACATCGCCCGGTGGCTAGCCAGCAACGGGGTCCACAACGTGACCATGGGTGCCCCCCGCGAGTTCCGCGAGGTGCGGTACTTCACCGTTGCGTCGCTCGGCGTCTCCATTGGCCGGGCGCATGACCCCGGCGTCCCGCTGCGCTGGCTGCTGGCCGCGCACGGAGTCAAGGTGCCAGGCGGCGACGCACTCCTGGCCAAGCCCGCCCGGCGGCCTGTAGGAGCATCCGCATGAAAACCCCGCAGTACATCACCGCTTTCCGCACCGTCAGCGTGGCCATAACGCTGGCCTTCATCCTCCTCCTGCTGCTCGGCGACGCGCTTGGCTCGCTGGCCGCGCTGGTCAAAGGGGCCTGATGAGTCACCGAGTGATCGGGATTGACCTCGGGACGACGAACTCAGTCGTCGCCACGGTCGACGACAGCGGCGTGGTCGCGATCTTGCCCAACGCGGACGGCGGCCAGATCACCCCTTCGGTCGTGTACTTCGAGGCGGACGGCACCGCGCTCGTCGGTACCGAGGCAGTCCGCGATGCCGCGTTCGATCCGGACAACGGTGTCCGGCTGGTCAAGCGGTACATGGGCAGCGAGTTTCCGCTGGACATCCGGGGGCAGCAGCACACCCCGGAATCCATCTCCGCGCTGATCCTGCGACAGCTGGTCAGCGCGGCCACCGGTACGGGCGGCGGGCCAGCGCAAGACGAGAAGGTCAGCGCGGTCATCACCGTGCCCGCGTACTTCGGCATGGCCGAGCGCGAGGCCACCCATCAGGCGGGCGTGCTCGCCGGTCTGGACGTCCTGGAACTGCTCGACGAGCCGGTCGCGGCCGCCACCCACTATGGGCTGACCACCGGCGGGAACCGGACGATCCTCGTTTACGACCTCGGCGGCGGCACCTTCGACACCACGGTGCTGCGGATCGTCGACGGCGCGGTCCGGGTCCTGGCCACCGACGGTCACCACGAGCTAGGCGGCGCGGACGTGGACCGGCGGCTGCTCGACCTGGTTACCGAGCGGTTCGGCGAGATCCTGCCGTCCGAGGAACTGGACGACCTCATCGATGATCAGGCGTGGCTGGCCGATCTCGCGCTGGATGTCGAGGCGGCCAAGAAGGACCTGAGCAAGGTGACCTCCCGGGAGATCTCGGTGCGGACCCCGCGCGGTCGGGCCGCGGTGACGATCGACCGCGCCGACCTGGACGCCGCCTGCTCGGACCTCTACCAGACGACGTCGGAGATCATCGAGCGGGTCCTGCGGGCCGCCGGTAACAGCGGCAATCACATCGACGAGATCATCATGGTGGGCGGGTCGAGCCGCATCCCGGTTCTCGGGCAGCGGCTCGCCGACCTGTTCGGCAAGGTTCCCCAGCTGATCGACCCGGATCTGGCCGTGGCCAAGGGCGCCGCCCTGCGCGCGCACCACCTGGTAGGCTCCGCGCAGATGTCCGCCCTTACCGCACGGCACGCAGCGAGCCATTCCCGGGGTGGCGGCCCCGCGGCTTCCGCCGGATGGTTGCGCGGCCTGCCCGGCGGCCCGGGCGCCATCACCCCGGTAACGCCGCGCGCGGTCGGCATCCGCATCGAGGACAGCAATGATCCCGAGGGCAAGCGTGCCTTCATCGCGCACATGGTGACGGCTAACACGCCGCTGCCGGTCGACCAGACAGAGCACCGCTTCGGTACCATCGTGCCCAATCAGGGATCGGTCCGGATCCAGGTGTACGAGCAGTCCGGGGCCGTGCTCTCCCCGGAGGTCGAGCACAACCGTCGGGTGCTGGACGGCGAGCTCACCGGCCTCAGCAAGCTGCCTGCCGGCGCTGTCATCCAGGTCACGCTGCGGATCTCCGTCGACGGGCGGCTGACGGTCATCGCGCACGAGCCCCGCTCACGCAAGGAACTCACCCTGGAGGCGTTCGTCGAGGGCGTGATCGACGCCGCCGAGACCGAGAGGCTAGCAAAGATGGTCAGCCAGACGAGAGTGCGGGGATAACAGATGGCTGACTGGGTAAGGCGCTCGTTCACCGCGCCCGGGCTGACTCAGATCCCGCTGGGGCCGCACCTCGGCAAGCTCCAGGGCCGCTACCGAGGCGGTGTCGTCATGCTCTGCATCGACGTGAGCGGGTCCATGGACGGCAAGCCCATCCTTGAAGCGGTGCGGGGGGCAGGGACGTTCATCACGGAGGCGGTTGAAGCCCGGTACGACGTCGGTGTCATGCTTTGGAATACCGGCGTGGCTGACCTGGCCGAGCCGGATTCAGACGGGAAGGCGGCGCGCCGTCTGCTCGACCGGACGAAGAAAGCCGCCGGGG
Organism: Streptosporangiaceae bacterium; assembly: GCA_025935815.1. Taxonomy (GTDB): domain Bacteria; phylum Actinomycetota; class Actinomycetes; order Streptosporangiales; family Streptosporangiaceae; genus Trebonia. The sequence continues at coordinate 9,887 of JAICUO010000006.1, read as the reverse complement.
GTACCAGCTTGCTGGAGCCGCTAGAGTGCTGCCACCAGCTGCTCGACCGGTTCAAGGGCGCCCCTGACCGCGTCGTGGCTATCTTCGGGGACGGCGACCTCGGCCCCCGGGCCAAGGTCTTGGCCAAGGTAGCGCTGATGAAGGCGGAGGACATCCGGTTCGTGACCCGCGGGCTGGGGCGGCAGGCCGCCGCGGCGTTCGGGGAGATCTCATCAGAGGAACCCGAGAGCGCCTCCATCGACGACGTCGCCGACCTGGCCAACGGCATTGCCACCATGGCGGCCAGCCTCACGGCGAGACGCCGTCGGGGCTAGCACATGGGTCAGGGGGCAAGCCGGATGATCGGCCGCCACTACCGGGTCGGGTTGCTGGTCGCGGGCCTGGCGTCCTGGGGGGCAGGAGGTGCCGCTGCGTTCCTCAGCGGCGGCAATGGCGCGGGAGCCGCCGCGCTCATCATCACGGGCGCCCTCACAAGCACACTCGGCCTCATCGGGCGCTGGCCATCCCGGCTCACGGTATCCGGGAACGAGATCTCGTGGGAAAGCATCGATCAGACGATGGCGACTCAGATTCGCGTCGCCCAGCAAGACGATGACGGCGAGGTGGCTCTCCGCGAGCTGATAAACCTCCGGGACCGGCTCGCTGTCTTGCAGAAAACCGGTTCCGTTCCCATCCATCCCGCCGAGGCCTATGACCTAGCGGTCATGGCCGCCATCAGCCGACTTCTCCCCGGGGTCGAGATCATCGCGCTGGACACCCGCAGCCGTGCCTCTCCGGACTTCATCATCCGGTATCAGGGGGCCGCACTGTTCGTTGAGACCAAGTGGCGCACCGACCCGAGCAACCCGTTCGGTGGGAGCACGCTGCCCACCCTGCTTTCGGCGCTGCCCGCCGGGGCTCGACTTCTCGTGGTCACGAATACCAGCGTGCCCCCGCTGCCGCGTGCCTACCAGATCCTGCGGGGCGCGCTCAGCGACCATGGGCGCATCGCATGCTGGCTAGACGTCCGCGACGACGAAGCCCTAGGGCAGGCCCTCGCCAGCTTGTTCCGCGACGAAGGGGATCGCGTAGTACTTCGGCGCGCGGAGGATTGACGCCGAGTGCGGCCCGGCCAGCTTCGCGAAGACAACCGCATGCCAGCCCACCTGATTCCTCGCGCCATCCAGGCCCGCCGCCAAGCCAGGCTTGCCGACCGGCACCGTATTACCCTGGAGCACGTCCACCTGGTAGCCATTCACGGTGATAAAGCAGCCGACATCCCCCAGCGGGAGCCTAGCCTGGACCGCCTCCCAGCAGCCATCGCGCGTAATCGTGCCCTGGAGCGGCTATCGCCACTACCCAGCAGGACCTACTCGGACGCCCCGGGCATAACCCCGGCTGATCGTCGTCGCTGTCACTGGCCTTGTCGAGGCGGGCGTGGATTTCGTCGGCCTCGGGGGAGCCGATGGCCTCGTAGCGAGTGAGGGCTTCCTGCCAGTGGTGCCGGGTCCGGAGAGAATCGCCGCAGGCCTGGTAGACGCGGGCGAGGCCGCTGTGCGCGCGTGCTTGGTGACGTGGCGCGCTGACCTCGGATGCGCGCCGGAGTGCGGTGGCGTGGTGCGCGCGTGCCTGATCGAGATCACCTGTCCGGAAGAGAACCTCCCCGAGGCCGTTGAGCGCATCGGACTCCATGATCGGATCGCCGATCTCGCGGAACATGGCCAGGGCCTGCTCAAAGTTCCCGGCAGCTTGCTCGTAGCGGCCGAGCTCCACATAAACGTCGCCGAGCCTCACCAGGTTCTCGGCTACGCCGCTTGTACTACCCATTTCATGGAACATGGCGATGGCCTGCTGGAGGTAGCCGGCCGCGTGCTGCAAGCGGCCCAGCCGCAGGTCAACAAAGCCGAGCCTGGCCAGTGCCCAGGCTTCGCCCTGACCATCGCCGAACTCGCGGGACAGGTCCAGGGACTGCTTGTGATGGTCGGCAGCCTCCTGATAGCGGCCTTCCCGTTGCCGGACTAGGCCGAGATTGCCGAGCGCGCGTGACTCGCCGACACGGTCGCCGATGTCACGGAAGATGGCGACAGCTTCCTGCTGATGGCGTCCGGCCTGCTCGTATCGGCCCAGGCTGGTTTCACCAAGGCCTATGCTTCCCAGCGTGCGCGCCTCACCGGATCGGTCGCCTATCTCACGGAACAGGGCCAGCGCCTGGCGATGGTGGTCACCGGCCTGCTCAAGGCGGCTTTGCTGCAACTCGACGTTGCCGATGTTTTTGAGGGCCGTCGCCTCGGCAGCGTGGTCACCGCTGCCGCGAGCGGCACCGAGCGCGTGGCCATAAATGGTGAGGGCTTCGGGGATGCAGTCGCCGCTGTGAAGGTAACTGGCGAGGGTGGCGGCTAGCCGCGTGGCGTGGCCGGTCCAGCCGTGGGCGGCGGTGTGCCCAGCGGCCGCCACCAGAACGGTGCGTTCGGCATCCAGCCATTCCCGTGCCGCAGCGGGATCGGTCAGCGGCGGGACCGGGGTAGTCGGCCGGGGGATGAGGGGACGGCGGTGGTGGTCGGTGGGGAACTGCGCGTCCATCGCCGTCATAGCGGTGTGCAGGTAGTGGTCGAATAGGCGGGTCAGCGCCGCGTGCTGCTCCTGACTGGTGTCCAGGTCAGCGGTGAGTTCGCGGGCGTAGGCGCGGAGCAAGTCGTGCATGCCGTACCGGCCCGGTGCGGCAGGCTGGATCAGGTGCGCGCGCGATAGCACGTCTAGCGCCCGCGTGGCCTGTGGCATCGCCGTGTCAGTGAGGGCCGCGGCGGCGTACGGGTCGAGGTCGGGGCCGGGGTGTAGGCCCAGCAGCCGGAAGGTCCGGGCGGCATCGGCGTCGAGGTGGCGGTAGGACCAGGAGAACACGGTCCGCACCTGGGTGCGAGGGTCACCGTCGGCGGCCAGCCGGTCCAGCCGGGTGCGCAGGTCGGTCAGCTCGTCGGCCAGCCCGGTCAGTGTGGCAGCCGGATGGCTGGCGGCGAACTCGGCGGCCACCCGCAGCGCGAGCGGGAGTCGGCAACACTGGTCGGCCAACTCGGCGGATGCCTCAGGTTCGGCGTCCACCCGCGCGCCGATCAGCGTTCGCAGCAGGGCGACCGCGTCCTGCTGCGGGAGCACGCCGAGGTTCAAGCGGGCAGCGCCGTCCCTGGCCACCAGCCCGGCGAGTGTGCCCCGGCTGGTGACCACCACAGCGCAGGCCCGGGTGCCGGGCAGCAGCGGCCTGATCTGATCGGCTGATCCGGCGTTGTCCAGCACGACCAACAGCCGTTTGCCGGCCAGCAGGCTGCGGTAGCGGGCGGTACGCTCCTCTTCATCTGGCGGGATCTCGGAGCCAGCTACGCCCAGCGAGCGCAAGAACCCAGCGAGCGCGTCCGTGGCAGGCATCGGCTGGCCGGGGTCGTAGCCGCGCAGGTTCACGTAGAGCTGCCCGTCGGGGAAACTCCCGGTGGCCTGGTGCGCCCACTGCACCGCCAGCGCGGTCTTGCCGACTCCGGCGGTCCCGCCGATCGCTGAGATCACGACGGCTCCGGGAGCCTGCTCATCTGGCCGGTCCAGCAGCCGGGACAGCGCCGAGAGTTCATCCGAACGGCCGGTGAATCCTGGCACCGCCGGCGGCAGTTCCCGCGGCACGGCCCGCTGAGGTCCGGCCTCCGCGGAGCGTACCGGGCTGGTGATGTCCAGGTCCGCGTCGGCGGACAGTATCCGCTGGTGCAGGTCCCGCAGGCCAGGTCCCGGCTCGACGCCGAGTTCCCCGACGAGGACGTCGCGGGCGCGCTGGTAGACGGCCAGTGCCTCCGCCTGACGGCCGCACCGGTAGAGGGCGAGCATGAGCTGGGAGTGAAAGCGTTCCCGCAGCGGATGCCCGGCAGCCAGGGACTGCAGCCTGGGCACCAGCTCGGCGTGGCGACCCAGGTGCAGAGCGGCGTCGGTCCGCCATTCCTCGGCCTGCAGTCGCAGCTCCTCCAGACCCTGCACCTGGTCCCGGTGCAACGATTCGGACGGGATGTCGGCCAGGGGTGTGCCACGCCACAAGTTCAGTGCCTCACCGAGCAGCCCGTCTGCGCGCCACCAGGCTCTCTCCCGCAGCGCGGTTCCGCCGTCCTGACACAGGCGGCGGAACCGGAGCACGTCGGCTTCGTCTTCACTGGCCTGGAGGAGGTAACCAGGGTGCCGGGTCACCAGCCGGGCTCCGGCATATGGTCCCAGCGCGCGGCGGAGCCGGAGCACATGGGATCGCAGCGTGACCTCGGCACCGGACGAAGGCGCTCCGTCCCACACCACCTCGGCAAGCGAGTCGGCCGAAACCGGCTCTCCAGCATGCACCAGCAGGGCCGCGAGCAGCACACGCTGCCGCCCTTTCGGCACATTAACCTGCATTTCCCCGTCATGGACCAGCAATGGTCCCAAGATCGCGAACCACATTCCGTTCTCCTGGACAGCACGCCCCTCGTCGAGCCCGGTGCGACATGAGCGCAACAGAACTTCAACGTGCATTTCCGAGGCTAGGTTCCGTACAGTCCCGGCGCAACGCAGACGGCACTGCAGGCGGAACGAGAAGTTTTTGATTCCTGTCAGCACATGAGAACGACGGGGTAGCAACGCACTAACGGTGCCGCATGTGATCGGGGGCCGCCGGGACACAAACTCGACCGATCGTCTTCGAGCCGGGCTGGTGCCGCAAAGACGTGCCATTTAGTTCCCTTGAGAGATTCAGCGAGGAGTCGGCGCCAGCGCCGCCTGCCCCGGCTTTGTTGTGACCCGCGGTGCGCCGGAAGCCAGGATGGGCGCCGCATCACCTATCCGCGCGGCCTCTTATGCGTAACGGGGCGGGCGTCTGCGGTGGTCAGCGTTGGTCCTGCGCAAAGCCCGATGCAGTGTGAGTGCAACAGGACTTCAACGCGCATTTCCGAGACTGGGGTCCGTGCGACACCGAACTCGGCTATCGAGAGAGCGGAATGCTGAAACGCCTCGCATGCTTCCTCGTGCCAGTGCTCGTCATTACGACACTCGGCCTAGGTGGCTCCGTCCAGGCCGACCACCCGGAACACGAACGCCCCGGCCGCCCCGTGGGCCGTGCCCCTTCCCGCACTGCACTGCATCCGACTTGCATAAGACGCGGACGCGTCCATCGATGATGGGGTTTCAGCCAGGACATGGCGTCAAGACGCGGGGGGCTCATCTCATAGTGAAGAACGTGCCTGCTGAACTGGGCGGATGCACCGGGGTGGCCATTCTTCAGCCTGGACGGGCGATCGAGCTGGATGTGTCCGAGTGGAGTCCGTCATGATGTCAGACGACGCCCCCGACGGGGTGGGCGAGTTGGTGCGGGAGCGCCGGGTGAGCGCGGGGTTGACCCAGCGGGAGCTAGCGGCCGCAGCCGGATGGAGCATCGGAGCCTTGCGGGACCTGGAGCAGGGCCGGACCCGGTGCCCGCGTTGGGGATCGGTGGCCGCGATCGCCGCCGCCCTGAGCATGGATCACCGGGAACGGGGCGAGCTAGCGGATGCGTGGTGCGGCGGGCAGCCTGATGTTGACCCGGACTACGGCCCGGCGGGGACGGTCGGCGCCAGGGCGCTGGCCGGGGTGCGGATCGGAGCACTCGGCCCGCTGATGGCGCGTCACAGCGGGGCCGCTGTCGACCTCGGCTCACCCCAGCAGCGAACGGTGCTTGGCCTGCTGGCCCTGCACTGGCCCGCCGCAGTGCCGCGGGACCTGATCATCGATGTGCTGTGGGGTGACCGTCCCCCAGCCAGCGCGGTGACGCGGGTCCAGGCGTACGCCAGCCGGCTACGTCGGCTGCTCGGCCCCAGCGGGGTACCACGCCGGAACGGCGGCCCGGTCCCGCTGGCCTCCGATGGCTACCGGCTGGGCGAAGGAATGGACCTGGACATCGCGGAGTTCCGCGAGCTGTCACGCCGCGCCGACAGGGCCGCCGCCAGGGGCGAGTGTCGCCTCGCTTGCGCGTTGTACGAGCGATCACTCGGCCTGTGGCGAGGTGAGGTGCTGGCCGACCTGGAGGTGCTGCACGGCTACCCGGCGGCCGCCGAGGTCACGCGTCGCCGCGGGGACGTGGTGCTGCGTTTTGCCGGGGCTGCGGCGGCCGCCAGGCGGGCCGGACGGGCACTGCCGCCGCTGCGCGCGCTGTGCGCCAGCGAGCCGTTCAACGAGCAGGCACACGCGATCTTGATGACGGCGCTGGCGGCCACCGGGCAGCAGGCCACGGCGATCCGAGTCTTCTGCGAGCTGAGGCGGCGGCTGGACCGCGAGCTCGGGATCCGTCCCGGCCCGCAGGTGGCAGCATCCTACCTGCGGATACTGCGCCAGCAAGCCGATTAGCCGCCGTGCCCGGCATGCGGCACGGCGGCTATAGCGTCACCCAGTCAGATGTTCTCGCACACGGGACCGTAATTCACCGAGCTGGTCCCATTGAAGACGAGGGCCTCGCAGATCTTGTAGACGTCGGTGACGTTGGGCGATGACTTGAAGGTCGTTCGCCCGCCGCCCTGGTGTCCGCCGATCCTGGTCTGGGCGATCCTGGTGCCCACGGAGTTGTAGAACCTGACCCGCTCGGTCAGGCTGTTCTGCGAGTGGGTGATGTACGCCGACTGGAAGTGGACGCAATGTCCCTGGTAGGTGACGTGTGCGTGCAGGTGGTTGGCGGACGCATTCTTGCCGGTGGTAGCACCGCAGACGATCAAGGGCGTGTCCTTCCTCAGCGACACGGCTTTGACCGGGTGCTTCGGCGCGTGGGCTTGGGCGGTCGCGGCGTTGGCGGCCGGGGCCAGCAGGCCGAGGGCCTGTGCCACGCCCAGGGCGCCGAGTGCGTAACGGACCTTCTTCATGAGCGGTTTCCCTCCGTTGGCTTCGCTGCCGCGGCATTCGCGGCGGCCACCAGCCCATGGTGCGACGGCACGCTGTGCGCCGGCTGCGCCCGGGGACGGTCGGCCGCCGCGGCCGGGTCGGCTTTCCTCGCTGGCCACGCCGCCGTCGGCCGCCCGTCACTGCTCCGCCCGGGTACGGGACGGCCCGTACCGGCGTTGACCGCGGCGCGAGCCTGGTCATAGCTTCCTGGTCGTGTCCGTGGTTGAGGAGGTCTGATGACAGATAAGGGTTCGCCGGTGATCTGCACGCCAGGGCCGCCGGTGTACGTGCTGTGCAACGGGCGGTCTGGCTCGACGTTGCTGAGGTTCCTGCTGGACGCGCATCCGGACCTGGCCTGCCCGCCGGAGACCAACCTGCCGGGGGTGACCGGGCAGTTGGCCACGGTGTGGTCGCTGATCGAGGGGGCGCCGCTATCGGCCGAGCGCGGCGACGAACCCCCGGAAATCCCCGACGCGGCCATCGCCGGGGTGCGCCGGACGATGGATGAGATGACCGCGTCCTACCTGGCTCGGCGCGGGAAGAAACGGTACTGCGATAAGAGCCTGGGCACCGCGCGGTACGCGGAACTGCTGCTGCGCATCTACCCGGAGGCGAAGTTCCTGTGTCTGTACCGGCACCCGATGGACGTGATCGCCTCCGGGATCGAGGCGTGCCCGTGGGGCCTGAACGGCTACGGGTTCGACCCGTACATCGCCAGCACGCCCGGCAACGCGGTGTGGGCGCTGGCCAGGTTTTGGGTGGACAGCGCGGGCGCCACCCTGGCCGCGGAGGAGCGGTTCGCCGCCTCCTGCCACCGGGTACGGTACGAAGACTTGGTCGCCGAGCCCGAGACCATCGCGGCCGGGATCTTCGAGTTCCTCGGCGTGGACCAGCAGCCGGGTATCTCGGGCCACTGCTTCTCCCCCGAACGGGAGCGGTTCGGCCCGGCGGACTACAAGATCTGGCACACCTCTCACATCAGCAGGACCTCGGTCGGCCGAGGCTGGTCCTTGCCGGCCGGGCTGATCCCGCCGCCGGTGACCCAGGTCATGACTGAGCTGACCGGCAAGCTCGGCTACCTGCCGGTGGATGAGAAGTGGGGTACCGCGGCGGTACCCGCCGACCTGCGGGTAACCGGTGCCCGCGCCGCAGCGGACGGCGCGGCCGAGACTCCTGGACTCTCAGCCGTCGTCGACTTGCTCAGCACCGGGCTGTCCCGGATCGGAGGCGGGTTCGCGCGACGCTGGGGCGCGTGCGCTAGCGAGTCCTTCATGGTCGTGTCGATGCCCGACGCCGGAGCGGGCGGCGGACGGGAAAGCCGGTGGCGGGTGGACCTGGCCGCCAGGACGCTCACCAGCGTGGACCGCGATGGTGAGGACGACACCGCCTGGGACATCGTCGGTTCCGTCGGCTCGTGGCGGGCGGTGCTCGCTGGCCACATCAACCTCGGCGTGGCCATGCGCCGCTGCGAACTGCGTTACTGCGACACCGGCGAGGCCGGCCCCGTCGTCACGGATGCCCGCATCGCCATGCTCGCCGAACTGCTCGGCCTGACGCCGGCGTGGCAGCCGGCCGGGGCCGGTCCTGACCGGGGCCTGGTACGCCAGTGACTGCTCGTCAGCCGGTCGTCGTGCTCGCGTGCGGCTACTCCGGAGCCGCGCGGATCCAGCGGCTGCTGGCCCGCAGCCCCGCGCTGGCCTGCACCAGCGGCACCGGCCTGCTGCCAGCGTGTGCCCAGGCCGCCGCCGCCTGGCGGCAGGTCGACAATCGCGCTGGCCCGCTGTCATCGCTAGCGGTCTCGTCCATCCGCGCCATGGCCAGCAGCATGATCAGCATCATTCTGGCGGAGGTCGGCAAGCCTCGGTGGTGCGAGGTCTGCTTCTCGCCACCCTCGGTAGGCGAAGCCTTCCTCGAGCTTTACCCGCAGACGCAGTTCCTCTGCCTCCACCGCAGCTGCCCGGACGTCGTGCGCGCGGGCCTCGATGCCAACCCGGGCGCCGGGCACGCGGCCATAGCGGCGTACTGGGCCGAACGGACCGAATCGCTGCTGCGGTTTCGGGAGGCGCATCCCGATGCCTGCCGTCAGGTCAGGTACGAGGACCTCGCCGGCCGCCCCGTCCAGGAGGCTCGCGAGACATTCGCCTTCCTCGGCCTCGGCGAGCCGGCCCCCGTCCTGGCCGGGGAGGAGGCCGACGATCCCCTGGCCGGGGTGCCGCTGCCCGCAAGCCACCTGCCGATCCCGCTAGCCGACCGGATCAACGAGCTTCAGGGCCGCTTGGGCTATCCCCCGATCTTCTAACCGTGCCTCGTCGGCTTGTAGGACCCTGCTGGCTTATTCGGTTAGGCGGCGAGGGTGAAGCCGAGGCGGGGACGACTCGCACGGCGGGTTCGGGAGGCGGTCCGGGGAAACGGGCTGGCGCGGCGAGCTCATCATGCCGCTGCCCATCGGGCTGGCCTACGACGCCGCCGGGCACGCCATCCTCGACCCCGACGCCGCCATCCAGGGCGCCGTCCGGCACCTGCTCGCCACCTTCGAGGCCACCGGGTCAGCCACCGCCGTGGTGAAGGCGTTCCGCGCCGCCGGGCTGCCCTTCCCCTGGCGGCACCAGAAGGGACCCCGCAAGGGCGAGGTCGACTGGCAGCCGCTACGGCACTCCACCGTGCTGAACGCGCTGCACAACCCCCGCTACGCCGGCGCGTTCACCTACGGCCGGCACCGCGAGCAGCTGCTGCCCGGCGGGTGGCGGCAAAGACCTGCCCACCTACCTCTGCCAGCGCGCAGGTGGACCAACCAACGCCGAAGCGCCCCATGACCTGCCTGGCGATGACGGCGAGCTCGCCCTCGGATGCCTCAACGACCCCATAGCATCCGGCCACGATGGCACCAGTCCACCGATCGACGGGGTTCACCCAGCCCCCGGAGCACCGCGCGACTTGCAGACGATAGTGGTAGCTCTTGGGCGCCCCAGACTCTGACGCGACGTGCCGGAAGAGGCCAGGTCCGGCGTCTGCCC